>JALVPS010000108.1 GCA_027031685.1 Gammaproteobacteria bacterium
GGGGGAGACGGGGGGGACGCGGTCGGGGTGCCCGCGGCCATGGCGCTCAGGGGCGCAGGGGCTGGGCCTGGCGGACGGCGGTGCGCTTGCGCATGACGCCGCACTCGCGGCCGTCCTTCACCATGAAGTCGCTGCCGATGTGGCGGAAGCCGAGCCGCTCGTAGAACTGCTTGACGCGCTGGATGTCGTCCGGCCGGCGCTGCTCGCCATAGTTGCGCGACAGGGGGTAGGCCTTGAGGCCGACGATGCAGTTCTCCAAGTCGATCATCTCGCTCATGCGGTGGAAGAACTCGGAGCCGATGCCCTGGCTGCGCAGGGCCGGGTCGATCTCGATCTCGTCCACGAACACCAGGCAGTCGCACAGCAGGCGCGCCTCGCTGGAATCGCTGCGCGAGCCGGGCAGGTAGCAGACGCCGTTGTGGAAGGCCGTGTCGCGGAAGGCGGCGATGTCGGGGGTGATGGAATCCAGCAGATCGGCCATGTCGATCTGGTCGTAGCGGGCCAGCGCCAGGTCCACGCGGTGCACGCGCATATGGCCCACCTCGCGCTCGCGACCCTCGTCATCGTCCCAGCCGACGACCTTGCCCTCGATCTCCAGCACGTAGTGACCCAGCTCCTGATCGGGGAGGGGCTTGATGGTGAATTGGTATTCGAGGTCTTCGAGCATGGGATCACCCCGTATATAAGATTTTCCTTATACTATCATGGAACGCATGGATGGCGCCTGCCCAGCACGGTCGCTCCGTGAACTCGACCCCATGCTGCCGCGATGGATCAAACGGCTGTTTGATCTGGATCAATTTCCGGCCCGCCGGTCAACGACTTTTGCATGCGAACGTGGCGTACTTCACCGAACAGCGTATGACCGGGGCCGAGCGGCCGATAGCCGTGGCGGCGGTAGAAGGACACGGCCGCCTCCCGTGCCGCCAGCCGCAGACACGACAGTCCCGCCTGCCGGGCCGCCGCCTCCAGGGCGGCCAGCAGGGCGCTGCCCACGCCGCGACCGCGCCAGGCGGGGTCCACGGCCATGTAGCGCAGCACGCCGGTGGCGGGCGCCGCCGGGTCGCGATGCAGGCGGCCGCAGGCGATGACGCTGCCATCCGCCAGCGCCGCCAGGCGATGCCAGGCGGTGGCCTCCAGTTCGTCGCGCTCGCTGCCGGGCGGCTGGTCCCAGGGGGCGCGCAGCACGGCCCAGCGCAGGCGGTAGTAGGCGGCCCACTCCGTTGCGCGCGGGGCGCGGATGCGCCACGGGGCCTCAGGCGAAGACGACCCAGGTGGTGGCGATGTACTTGACACCTTCCTGCACGGTGACGGCGCGGTGCTCGTGGGTCCAGAAGGGCGGGAACAGCACCAGCTTGCCCTGCTCCGGGCGCACCGCCACCTGCTGGTGCACGAACTCGGTCTCGCCGCCGGGGCCAGGCACGTCGTTGAGGTACCACAGGGCCACCAGCTGGCGCTCGGCCAGGGGACGGCTGTCGGCGTCCACGTGCCAGTGATAGTACTCGCCGGGGCGGTAGCGCTGCACCTGATAGCCGAGGTCCTTGAACGGCCCCTTGAAGTAGGGAAAGGCCTCGCGGAACTCGACGATGGCCCGCCCCAGGCTGCGGAACAGCAGCTGGTCCACATCCTTCCAGGCCGGCTTGCCGCTCACCACCAGGTCGGTGGTCTTCTTGAGCAGCTCATTGAGATTGCCCGCCTCGCCGGCGCGGCCGGGCTGCTGCTCGTCGCCGGCGGCCTCGAAGCGGCGGATGATCACCTCGCAGGCCTCGACCGGCAGGGCGTTTCGCTGCTCGAAGATGAAGCTGTGCGGCTTGACCTCGCGCAGGGTCCTGAGCCGCGCCAGGGCGGGAGACTGGGACATGGCGGCGCACCGTGTGCTGGCGGGAGGAAGGGCGATTGTCTTACAGGCGCGCTGCCTCCAGCAACTCGGCCAGGGGGCGGGCCGCGCCCTGCCCCACCCCGGCGTACAGCGCCAGCGCCTCGTCCATGACCTGGCGCCAGTGTTCGCGGCCGGCGGCCACCGCCGCGCGCAGGGCGGCGGCGTCGCCCCGCTCGTGCCAGTCCTGATAGCCCTGCCAGAGGCACGGGAAGAGCTGGCGCCGCAGGGGGGTGAAGGTGGAGAAATAGAAGTGCAGGCGGTCGGCGCGGCCTTCGTCCAGCAGCGCCGGCAGGGTGGACAGCACGTCCGCCAGGTTGTCGCGCACCGCCCGCGCCAGCAGCTCGGCCTTGCTGCCGGCCACCCCGGCCAGCAGGGCCTGCCAGTCGCCCTCGATGCCCCGCCCGGCGGCCACCTCGCCCAGCTCGTGCAGCACCAGGGTCTCGATCTGCCCGTCCACCAGCCGGTCCAGCAGGCCCTCCACGTCGTCCCGCGGCACGCCGCACCGGGCCACCGCCCGCCCCAGGGGGGTGTCGCAGCGGTTCCAGCGCCACTCCTGCAGGCGCTCCCACAGCAGGCGGCGGAAGGTCTCGCGCCGCACGAAGATGGTCTCGCCCAGGGTCATGGCCGGCGGCGAGGCCAGGTCGCGGGCGTACTCGCGGCCGGCCACCAGCACCCGGCAGCCGTCATACTCGCGCACCGCCTCCAGATCGGCCAGGAAGAAGTGGGCCGCCGAGCCGCGCCCCAGCCCGGCGCTGTACACCAGGCCGTTGTCCAGGAGGCGGGCGTTGACCGCCGCGCTGTCGAAGGGGTCGTAGTGGGCGTCGGCCAGCGGCAGGGGCGTATAATCGCGGCCCTCCACCGCCTCCCACAGCTGTTCGCGCTCGCGCACCCACTGCCCCACGGCCTCGTTGGACAGCGGCGCGTCCAGCGCCAGGCGCTGCTCCCAGCGATACAGCTCGCGCATCTTCATGAGGTAGGTGCACAGGGTGAAATCCCCGGCGTGGCGCGCGTCGGCGATGAGGCAGTTGTGCTGCACGGCCTCCAGCAGACTGCGGTACTCGGGCTGCATGGCTCCCCCTGGAAACCGCGTCAGGGGCGCGGATTTCCTACTGATTTGCTCTGGTATTCATGCTAGCATCCCGCCCGATCCGCCGCCAATGTACCGCGCGGCCACCGAGACATTCCCCAGCGAGGAACACAGCCCATGCGTATCAAGGCGAAATGGCACAAGAAGGGCAAGGAACGCAGCCTGGAGGAGCTGGCCAGCGCGCTGGCCTTCACCACCTGGCGCATCGGCATGCAGGGCGTGCTGCACCTGGAGAACGAGGGCTTCCAGACCGACACCCAGTCCCAGCGCATGGATGTGGTGGCCGAGTTCGCCGCCTTCCTCACCCACATCGTGGACCGCTACGCCTACTCGCGCATGAGCGGCGAGGAGCGGGCGCGCTTCATCAACGCCTTCGCCCTGAAGATGGCCGAGTTCATGCAGGACAACCGGCAGGACGTGGCCGGCCCCGGCGACCATGCCGGCGCCTTCGTCGCGCTGCTCAACGCGCGCACGGACGACTACGCCGAATGCAGTTTCGACGACCGCGAGGGACCGGGCTTTTCCATGCGGCGCACCTTCGGCGACCACGTGACGGCGGTCATGGGGGAGAAGGACCGGCGCTGGATCACCGACTACGTGATGGACGTGGAGACGCCCGAGGCGCTCAGGAACCTGAAGCGCGCCCTGCGCTCGCTGATGGGCTGGGAGGAACTGGCGGACTGAGGAGGGCGCGCCGCGCCCGGCGGCCCCGGGCGCGGCGGGAGGATCAGCGGATCAGTTGACCCACTTGCCGTAGCCGTCGGTCTTTTTGGCGCGGCCGTCCTCGTAACCGGCCTCGTAAGCCTCGGTCACGCGCTGCTCCTCGCGCTTGGGATGGCCCAGGTAGCCGGTCTGCCAACCGATGATGTAGTCCTCGTTGACACCCTTCTGCTCCATCTCGATCGTGGTTTGACGATACTCTTCGTTCATCACGCGTCTCCTCTAGACAATTGTCGATACTTGCAGTGAAACCGTCGCGTCCCGCCCGGCGGGGCGCCTTCACCTGCGGCGCGCCTCAGGCCGCGGCCCGGAAGCGCGCCAGCGCGGAACCGTCGTCCAGCACGCGCCGCACCCGGTCGGCCGCCGCCGCCAGATCCTCCGCCCGGCCCAGGTTGAACAGGGCGATGGCCCCGGCATAGGCCAGGCTGTCGCGGGCCGGCCCCGCCTCGCCATGGAGGGCCGCCAGGCCCGCCTCCGCCGCCGCCCTGCTCAGGGCGGCGATGTCCAGCGCCCCCGACCCGTCCGCCGCCAGCTCGGGCGGAATGGGCACGGCGCGCGTCCCCTGGCGGATGCCGAGCGCGGCCGGGTCGAGCTGCATGACCTCCTCCGGGCCGCGGTCGTGGTAGCGGACCAATGCCGCCGGCTGCTTGAGGGAGGGGGTGAGGCCGCCCTCCACGCCCCGCACGATGGCCGCCGTGTGGAAGCCGGAGAAACGCGCCAGGTGGGCATAGATGGGGGGGTAGGCCTTGTGCACGTAGCCGGCCATCATGTGGGTGCGCGCCTTGCCGCGCACCGGCCCGACCAGCGTCTCGATGGTGGTGATGATGGGCCGCTTGACGATGCGCTTGCGCAGGTCGGCCAGGGCGTGCAGGGCCGGGCAGAACTGCGCCTGGTCCACGTAGGCCCAGCCGATGTCGGCGTCGGCCAGCCGCGCCGCCGCCTGGTGCGTGGTCAGGTCCACCGGCGCGCCGGCGGCGCGCAGCACGCTGCGGTGGGTGACGCCGTACTTGGGACCGATGGACTCCAGCCCGTGCGACACGGTGGGCACGCCGCAGGCCGCCATCACTGCCGGCAGGAAGGGCGACACCGGCAGGCCGCGCGTGAAGCCGTCGTAGGGGTCGCTCACGTCCAGCACCTCCGGCACCTCGGCCACGGCGGTGTCGGTCATCTCGCGCACCGCCTGCAGCGCGCCGGTGTACTCGTCCAGCGTCTCGCGCTTCATGCGCAGGGCGATGAGCAGCACGCCGGCCTGCACCGGGTCGGCCAGGCCCTGCAGGATCACCTGCATGGCGTCGTGCGCCTCGTCGTGGCTCAGGTCCTTGCTGTACTCGGGCCCGGTCGCCACCTTCTGGATGGCGGAGCGCATGATTTCCGGGGCGTTGAGTTCAGCCATGGGCGGGTCGGTCCTGCTGCGGACGGCATCTAAAACGGCGCATGATGCTATACCAGCGGTGCAAGTGACTGAATATCCCGATGGAGGGGGGCATTCAGGCGTATTTCAGGCGCCAGCCGGCAGCCAGCGCCCGTTCCGCCTCCCGCGCCAGGTCGGCGGCGGTGAGGGGGTGTTCTTCCAGCCAGCCCGGCGCGAAGCGCAGCTTCAGCTGTCCGTCCTTCCATTTCACCCGCTCCAGGGGCACGGGCGTGTCGCGCCGGTCGCGGCGCAGCACCAGGGCCACGCGCAACAGCAGGGCCAGGTGCAGCAGCCGGCCCCGCTCGCGGGCCGGCAGCCGGTGCAGGGCCTTGCCACCCAGGCGGCGCCGCTGCAGGCGGATGAGCAGCGCCAGACGTTCCTGCTCCTGGCGCGAGAAACCGGGCATGTCGGCGTGGCGCACCAGGTAGGCACCGTGGCGGTGATGGCCACTGTGAGCCACCACGCGTCCCACCTCGTGCAGCTGCACCGCCCAGTCCAGCAGCTGGCGCTCCGCGGCCGTCACGCCCAGGGACGCCTCCCCCAACGTCAGCACCCGGTCCATGACCTGCTGCACGCGCGCTACCTGATCGGTGTCCACGCGGAAGGTCTTCACCAGGTGGGCGATGCTGCGACCGCGCACGTCGGCGTGGTGCAGACGGCCGGCCAGGTCGTACACCACGCCCTCGCGCAGGGCGCCGACCGAGATGCCCATGTGCTCCAGGCGGAAGGCCTCGAACACGGCGTAGGCGATGGCCGCCCCACCCACGAACACCGGCCGCCGCTCCTCGCTCAGGCCCGGCAGGTCCAGCGCCTCGCTGCGCCTCGCCGCCAGCAGCGCCTTGCGCAGGCGACGCAGGCCGCGCGCCGTGATGCCGCCCTCGCTCCAGCCCTGGGCGCGTTGCACCTGGGCCACGCTGCGCAGGGTGCCGGAGCTGCCCACGGCCACCGCCCAGCCGCGTTCGCTGTAGGGCTGGATGAGTGGCAGCAGGGCCAGCTCGGCGTGGGTGACGGCCGCCTGCCAGGCCTCCGGCGAGATGTGCCCGTCACCGAAGAAGCGCCGCGTCATGCTCACGCAGCCCATGGACAGGCTCTCGCGCAGGCGGGTGCCGAAGCCCTCGCCCAGGATCACCTCGGTGCTGCCGCCACCGATGTCCACCACCAGCCGCCGCGCCGGCTCGCTGGGCAGGCTGTGCGCCACCCCCAGGTAGATCAGGCGCGCCTCCTCGCGGCCGGAGATGATCTCGATCTCGTGCCCTGCGGCCCGCTCGGCCTCGGTGATGAATTCAGCCGTGTTGCGCGCCCGGCGCAGGGTGTTGGTGCCCACGATGCGCACATTGCGCGGCGGCAGCCCTCCCAGGCGCTGGCCGAAGCGGCGCAGGCAGGCCAGGGCGCGGGCGCGCGTCTGTGGATCCAGACGGTTGGCCTCGTCCAGTCCGCCGGCCAGGCGCACCATCTCTTTGTGGCGGTCGAGCACCTGCAGCTGGTCGTTCTCCAGGCGCGCCACCAGCAGGTGGAAGCTGTTGGAACCGAGGTCTATGGCGGCCAGGGTGTCGGCGGGCTGCGGCATGGCATTCCTCCCCAGGGGGTGAGCGGCGGCCATGGTAGCAATCCGGCCGGTCACTGTCCGGCGCGGGAACGCCGCGTCCGCCACGGCGTCTGACAGGGAAGAGCAGACGTGCCGCCGGTCGCGAGCTGGCGCGGCGGGATTTGCGCCGGTTCGCGCTTCGCGCAAAAAGCACAGGCCAAACGGGCCCGCTGCCGCTAACATGCCAACATTGGACACCGCATGGACGAACCGATGTGCCGACTCGCCGCCTATCTGGGCCCCGACATCGCCCTGCACGACTTCCTGTTCGCGCCGCCCCACGGCCTGCCGGCGCAGGCCCGCGCACCCCGTGAACTGCTCTACGGCGACTACAATGCGGACGGCTTCGGCATCGGCTGGTATGCCGACGGACGGCCGCAGCGCTATGTGGCCTCGGTGCCCATCTGGCACGACGCCAACCTGCCGGCGGTGGCCCGCTCCCTGCACCAGCCCCTGTGGCTGGGCTTCGTCCGCAGTGCCACGCCCGGCTTCGACATCTCGCCGGTCAACACCCAGCCCTTCGCCGACGACGTCCTGCTGTTCACCCACAACGGTTTCATCGACGACTTCCACGAGGGCTTCAAGCCCTACTGCCTGCAGTACCTGGCGCCGTCCATCTCGGCCGGCATCATGGGCAACACCGACTCGGAGTACCTGTTCGCCCTGCTGCGCCAGCGCCTGGCCGAGGAGCCCGGCATCGAGCTGCCCGCCGCCGTGGACGACGTGCTGTCCACCCTGCAGGTGTCCCTGCGCGAGCGGGTGTCGTTGCTCAACCTGGTGGTCACCGACGGCATCCAGGTCATCGCCGCACGCCACGCCACCAACCACGAGTGCCCCTCCCTCTATTTCACACAGGACGACCCACACTTCCCCGACGCGACCGTGGTGGCCTCCGAACCGCTCACCGAGCACCGCGGCTGGCAGGCCGTGCCGCCCCACAACCTGCTCATCCTGCGCCCCGGCGCCGCCCCCTACCTGACCCACCTCTGAGCCGTGCGCCGCCTCCGCCACACCCTGGCATACCTGCTGCTGGCCCTGCTGACCACCCTGCCCGGCGCCGCCAGCGCCCGGCTGACACTGGGCTTTCTGGCGCGCGGCCACGCCCTGATCACCGCAGGCCTGCAGGACACCGCCAACTGGCTGGACCGCTTCTTCGGCGACGAGCGCGTGCAGGAACAGGCCAGCAGCGAACTGCGCCTGGGCCTGACCACCAGCTTCCTGGAGGGCGAGGGGGCACAGTTCGGCACCCGCCTGCGCGGCCGCGTCAACCTGCCGCGCATCTCGCAACGCTTCCAGCTGCTGTTCGAGGGCGAACCGGACGAGAGCGACCCCACCGGACTGCAGAGCGGCAGCGGCAGTTCCTCGCTGCGCGTGCTGCTGCGCAACACGCCGGCCCGCCGGCTGAGCTTCGCGCTGGGCTTTCGGGGCGGGCTGAAGGATCCACACCTGTTCGTGCGCACGCGCCTGACGCGCCTGTATCAGAACGGGCTCTGGCTGCACCGCCTGACGCCCACCGTGACCTGGATCGCCGACGACGACTGGGAGGCCTACCTGCGTCACGACCTGGAACGCACCTTCGCGGGGCGCTATTTCTTCCGCACCACCACCAAGCCCAAGTGGGCCGACAAGGAGGACGGCTTCCGCCTGGAGCAGAACTTCACCTGGGTCAAGCGCCTGTCGCTGCTGCGCTATGTGGCCTTCGACTGGCTCAACGAGTTCTACAGCGAGCGCGACGAGAAGCTGGAGGTGAGCCACCTGCGCCTGCGCTACCGGCGCGCCATCTGGTACGACAAGCTGTTCCTGGAGCTGGCCCCCGGCCTGCGCTTCCATGCCGACGACGGCTTCCATCCCCGCCTGGAGGGCTATGTGCAACTGGAGGTGGTGTTCGCGCCCTGAGGCGGCGGGAGATGCGGTAGACTCGGGCGCCATCACGCGGGGAAGAACCATGCACAGTCTGGAACGACTGCTCGACACGCTCGGCGGCCTGGTGTGGGGGCCGCCCATGCTGGTGCTGCTGTTCGGCGTGGGCCTGTACCTGACGGTGGGCCTGCGCTTCCTCACTTGGCGGCGCATCCCGGCCGCCTTCGCCCTGCTGTGGCGGGGACGCCACCCGGCGGCCGGCGAGCGCGGCGACATCACCCCCTTCCAGGCCCTCATGACCGCCCTGTCGGCCACCGTGGGCACCGGCAACATCGCCGGCGTGGGCACGGCCATCGCCCTGGGCGGGCCGGGGGCGGTGTTCTGGATGTGGCTGACCGCCCTGTTCGGCATGGCCACCAAGTATGCCGAGGCGGTGCTGGCGGTGCGCTTCCGCGAGACCGACGCGCGCGGCATGCAGGTGGGCGGGCCCATGTACTACATCCGCAACGGGCTGGGCCGGCGCTGGGCCTGGCTGGGCGTGCTGTTCGCCCTGTTCGGCATGGTGGCCGGCTTCGGCATCGGCAACACCGTACAGTCCAACTCGGTGGCCGACGCCCTGCACACCCATTTCGCCGTGCCCCACTGGGTCACCGGCGCCCTGCTCACCGTGCTGGCCGGGGCGGTGGTGCTGGGCGGCATCCACCGCATCGCCCAGACCGCCGAGAGGCTGGTGCCGGTCATGTCCATCGCCTACGTGGCCGGTGCCCTGGCGGTGATCGGCCGGCACCTGCCCCAGGTGCCGGCCGCCCTGGCCACCATCGTGCACGACGCCTTCACCGGCACGGCCGCCACGGGCGGCTTCACCGGCGCCGCCGTGTGGGCCGCCATCCGCTTCGGCGTGGCCCGCGGGGTGTTCTCCAACGAGGCCGGCCTGGGCAGCGCGCCCATCGCCCATGCCGCCGCCCGGACCGACGACCCGGTGCGGCAGGGCACCATCGCCATGCTGGGCACCTTCATCGACACCCTGCTCATCTGCACCATGACGGCGCTGGTCATCGTGCTCACCGGGGCCTGGACCCAGCTCGACGCCGGCGGCCACCAGGGCCTCACCGGCGCCGCCCTGTCCACCACCGCCTTCGACAGCGGCCTGCCCGGCCTGGGGCGCTACGTGGTCACCTTCGGCCTGGTGGTGTTCGCCTTCAGCACCATCCTCGGCTGGAGCTACTACAGCGAGCGCTGCGCCGAGTTCCTGTTCGGCGTGGGCGTCATCCGGCCCTTCCGCGTGCTGTGGATCGGCGCCGTGTTCCTGGGCGCGGTGGCCAAGCTGTCCTTCGTGTGGACCCTGGCCGACGTGCTCAACGGGCTCATGGCCGTGCCCAACCTCATCGCCCTGGCCCTGCTCAGCCCGCTGGTGTTCCGCCTCAGCCGACAACGCAGGGAGGTGGCCTGATGCTCCCCGAACCGGTCTATTTCCAGGGACTGGAGGAGACCGTGGCGCGCGCCCTGGCGGAGGACATCGGCCCCGGCGACGTCACCGCCGACCTCATCGACCCCCGGGTGCGCCTGCACGCCCACGTGCTGCTCAAGGAGCCGGCCGTCGTCTGCGGCCGGCCCTGGTTCAACGAGACCTTCTACCAGCTCGACGAGACCATCGACATCGACTGGCACTGCGCCGAGGGCAGCCGGCAGCCAGCCGGCACCGTGCTGTGCACCCTCACCGGCAACGCCCGCCACCTGCTGAGCGGCGAGCGCACGGCGCTCAACTTCCTGCAGCTGCTGTCCGGCACCGCCACCACCACCCGCCGCTACGCCGACGCCCTGGCCGGCACGGGCACCCAGGTGCTGGACACGCGCAAGACCGTGCCCGGCCTGCGTCTGGCGCAGAAATACGCCGTGGCCTGCGGCGGCGGCCACAACCACCGCCTGGGGCTGTACGACCGGGTGCTCATCAAGGAGAACCACATCCTGGCGGCCGGCTCCATCCGCCAGGCCGCAGAGGCGGCGCGCCGGCACCATCCGGACCTCCTCATCGAGGTGGAGACGGAAAACCTGGACGAGTTCGCCGAGGCCCTGGAGACCAGCGTGGACGTGATCATGCTGGACGAATTCACGCCGGAGGAGATGCGCCACGCCGTGGCCATGAACGGCGGGCGCAAGAAGCTGGAGATCTCCGGCGGGGTGACGCTGGACAACATTCGCGCCCTGGCCGGAACCGGAGTGGACTACATCTCCGTGGGCGCCCTCACCAAGCACGTGCGGGCCATCGACCTGTCCATGCGTTTCACCTGGCAGGGCGGCGGCTGAGCCGGCAGGGCCTGCCACCGACCGGCCGCCGCCGCGCCCCGCCCATCCACCCGGCCGCGCCGTTCGACCGGCCCGCCCCGGCGGCCACGCGCTTTCTTCCCATTCCGTCACGCCCGGCTCCTGCCGCGACGCGCCACACTGGGTGCCACCACGCAACGACTCACCGCCGGAGAACGACCCCGATGAAGAAACGCATCGCCCTGCTCGCCCTGTCTCTCGCCACCGCCACCGGCACGGCCGGCGCCGGCTCCCTGGCCGTGAGCGCCAGGGGCAGCACCCTGGGCTTCGGCATGGAGCTGACCCGCCCGCTCACCCCCGCCTTCAACCTGCGCGCCGGCTTCAACAAGTTCAGCTACACGCTCACCCAGACCATCGACCAGGTGGACTACGCCGCCACCCTGGACCTGCAGTCCTTCAGCCTGCTGGGCGACTGGCATCCCTTCCACGGCGGCCTGCGCCTGACCGGCGGCGTGCTGGTCAATGGCAACGAGCTGCGCGGCACCGCCACGCCCTCCGCCAACGTGAGCTTCACCATCGGCGACACCGACTACAGCAGCAAGGACATCACCGCCAACGCCACCATCAGCTTCAACAAGCTCTCCCCCTACCTCGGCATCGGCTACGATCGTGTGTCGCGCCACGGCCAAGGCCTGGGGCTGACCGCCGACGTGGGCGTGGTGTTCCAGGGCTCACCCAAGGTGGACTTCGAGGTGACGGGCCCGGACGCGCTGTCGGTGCTGTCCACGGACATTCAGGCCGAAGTGGACCAGATCGAGCAGGACATCAGCAGCTACAAGGTCTACCCCGTGGTGGCCCTTGGCGTGATCTACCAGTTCTGACCGCATGCCAGCCGGCGCCGCGGCGCACCGGTCTTCTTTCGACCTCCCTGTAACAAGCCCTAGACCACCCGCCTCACGGACGCGGCCGGGCCGGTCTTTCCGCCTTGCCCTGCCTCCGCCGTCAGCGCCGCACGCGCAACAGGTGGCGGAAGGCCTTGCGCATCGCCAGATAGTCCCGCACCACCGCCGGTCCGTCATGCTGCTCGCAGGCGCTGCCCAGCTGCCGCACGGCCTCCACCAGCGCGGCCGTGCCGGCACGCCAGGTATCGAAGTTCATCTGCGTCATCTCCAGCAGCGGGGCCTGGCGGATGTCGCGCGCCACCCCCTCCCAGTACTCAAGCCGATTGCAAATGGCTTCGATCTGCCCCTTGCCGGTCTGCAGCGGAACCTGCCGCTCCACATCCCGCAGCGAGTCGGCGAAGCTGCCCAGCTCCACCGGCAGCGCCGCGTCGGGCGCCAGCCCCAGCGGCTCGGCGGCAATACCCTTGAGCAGCCGTTTCTTCGCCGACATGTGCATGGCGGCCGGTGGCGCCGCCTGCTTCTCCGCCCCTACGGGCCCACGCTCGCCCCGCTCGGCGCTGATGGCCGTCGTACCGTCAGGTGCCACTGCCTCCTCGGCCGCCAGGCACGCCCCGCCGGCCAACGCCAGCAGGCATCCTGCCACGCACAGCGCTTTTCCCCTGCTCACGAGAGTCACCTCCCTTTACCCATGCAGAATTCCCTGCTCCTCCCGGGCTCGCAATCCGGCCACGAGTATACCCCCGGCCACAGCCGGACCGGCTGTCGCGCCGGATCAGGGGGCGGGGGCCTCAGGCGGCCTGTTCGGGGATGGCATCGGCGGTGCGGATGATTCGGTTTCGGCCGTTCAGATAGACCAGCTGCGGGCGGTGGCGCTCGGCCTCTGCGGCGTCGAGCTGGGCATAGGTGCAGATGATGACCACGTCGCCCACACTGGCCTTGTGGGCGGCGGCGCCGTTGACGGAGATGATGCCGCTGCCAGCCTCGGCACGAATGGCGTAGGTGGTGAAGCGCTCGCCGTTGCTGACGTTGTAGACGTCGATGCGCTCGTACTCACGGATGTGGGCCGCGCGCAGCAGGTCGGCGTCGATGGCACAGGAGCCCTCGTAATCGATCTCGACCTGGGTGACGCGTCCACGGTGGAGCTTGGACTTGAGCAGGGTGATCTGCATGGATGGATGCCCTGGATGGACCGGTTTTCGATTATGGAGCATCACCCGGGGGGCTTCAAACGCAGCGGGACGTTGTCGATGAGGCGCGCCCTGCCCAGCCAGGCCGCGGCCAGCACCACCAGATCCCTGTCGCCGGGATTGGCCGGCAGCAGGGTATCCGCCTGACAGATCGCGACGTATTCCGGTCTGAAGCCGAATTTTCGCAGCAGATCCATGCCGTTCTTCTCCAGATCCCGGTAGTTGCGCTTGCCCACCTGAATCGCCTCGGCCAGGGCACTGATGATGCGGTACAGGCGCGGCGCGCGCGCCCGCTGCTCGGGGGTCAGATAGGCGTTGCGCGAGCTCATGGCCAGCCCGTCGGGCTCGCGCACGGTGGGCGCGGACTCGATCTGCACCGGCATATTCAGGTCGCGCACCAGCTTGCGCACGATGAGCAGCTGCTGATAGTCCTTCTCGCCGAACACGGCCACGTCCGGCTGCACCAGGTTGAACAGCTTGGTGACGATGGTGGCCACGCCGGTGAAGTGGCCGGGCCGTGCGGCCCCCTCCAGGCGCTCCGACAGGCGCGGCACCTGGACGCGGGTGAGACCTTTCGGGTCGTCGCCCAGCACGTCGCGGGCGGCCGGCGCGAACAGCACATCGACGCCCTCCTCGGCCAGGCGGCGGGCATCCTCCTCCAGCGTGCGCGGATAGGCGGCCAGGTCCTCGGAGCGGTCGAACTGCAGCGGGTTGACGAAGATACTCGCCACCACCCGGTCGCAGCGGACCCGCGCCTGGCGCACCAGGGCCAGGTGACCGGCGTGCAGATTGCCCATGGTGGGCACGAAACCGATGCTCTGCCCGTTGAGGCGCGGGCCGCGCAGGGCGGCGCGCAATTCATCGGGATTCTTGACCTGACGCATGCTGGCGGGTCCCGTGTGCCATTGTGGGTAGGGGCGGCGGATTGTAGCCGGTTTCGGCGGCCGGTGGCGCGGCGGCCGACCGCCTTCGATCAGGCCGTGAACAGGTGCTCATCGGTGGGAAAGTCACCCGCCTTGACCGCCGCCACGTAGGCCGCCACGGCCGCCTGTATGCTGTCACGCCCGGTCAGGAAGTTGGCCGCGAAGCGCGGCGCGCGGCCGGGCGTGATGCCGAGGATGTCGTGCACCACCAGGATCTGCCCGTCGCAGTGGCGGCTGGCGCCGATGCCGATGACCGGGATGTCCAGGTTGGCGGTGATCTCGCGCGCCAGCGGCTCGGGCACGCACTCCAGCAGCATCACGTCGGCGCCCGCCTCCTGCAGGGCGCGGGCGTCGGCCAGCATGACCTCGGCCTGGTGCCGCTCGCGCCCCTGCACGCGGTAGCCGCCCAGCTTGTGCACCTGCTGCGGCTGCAGGCCCAGGTGGGCGCACACCGGCACGCCGTGCCGGGCGAGCTGGGTCACCACGTCCACCTGGCGCGCGTCACCCTCCAGCTTGACCATCTGCGCCCCGCCCTGCTGCATGAGGCGCGCCGCGTTGCGCAGGGCCTGGCCCGGCTCCGTGTAGCTCATGAAGGGCATGTCCACCATGAGCAGGGCGCGCCGGCAGCGGCTGGCCACGGCGCGGGCGTGGTAGATCATGTCCTCCACGGTCACCGGCACGGTGCTGTCGTGGCCCTGCACTACCATGCCCAGCGAGTCGCCCACCAGGATCACGTCCACCCCGGCGGCCTCCTCCACCGCCGCCAGGCTGGCATCGTAGGCGGTGAGGCAGGCGATCTTCTCGCCCGCCGCCTTCATGCGGCGCAGGGTGTTGACCGTGACGCGCGGGCGGTCGGCGGGACTGGCGCTCATGAGGAACCTCGGCGGGCAGGGGAACCCGCTGATTATAGTGCCTGGCGGCCGGCGGCGACCGGGTTGAAGTAGTGGCGGCCGCTGCGCACGAGGTGGATCTGCTCGAACAGGCGCCGATAGTCGTCCTCGCTGTCCACCAGGTCGATCTCCGCGGCGTTGACGATGAGCAGCGGCGCCGCGTCGTAGTAGTGGAAGAAGCGCGTGTAGGCCGCGTCCAGCCGCGCCAGGTAGTCGGCGCTGATGCTGCGCTCGAAGCGCCGCCCGCGCGCCGCGATGCGCGCTTGCAGCACGGCCACCGGGGCCTGCAGGTAGATGACCAGATCGGGCTGCGGCAGCGCGTCCACCAGCCGCTGCCACAGCGCCTCGTACAGGGCGAAGGCGCGCTCGTCCAGGGTGTTCTCCGCGAACAGGCGGTCCTTCTCCAGCAGGTAGTCGGCCACCAGCGGCCCGTCGGCACCGGCCAGCGCCGTCTCCAGCTGGTCGAGGCGCGCCAGCAGGAACTGCACCTGCAGGGGAAAGGCGAAACGCTGCGGCTCGCGGTAGAAGTCGGCCAGAAAGGGGTTGTCCTGCACCGGCTCCAGCAGCAGCGCGGCGTCCAGATCGGCCGCCAGGCGGCGCGCCAGCGTGGTCTTGCCCACGCCGATGGGGCCCTCAATGGCGATGAAGCGTCGCGGCTGGGTCGTCATGGTCCACTACGATCAGCGCGGCCGGGTCGAAGCGCGCCGCCAGGGCGGCCAACCGTCCCTGACCGGGCACGGTCAGGTCGGGCGGTGCCACGCGCGCCAGCGGCAGCACCACGAAGTCCCGCTCGGCCAGGCCGGGGTGCGGCACGCGCAGGCCCGGCTCGTCGATGACCTCGTCACCGTACAGCAGCAGGTCCAGGTCCAGGGTACGCGGTCCCCAGCGCCGCCCGCCGCGCACCCGCCCCTGGTCCCGCTCGATGCCCTGCAGGGCGGCCAGCAGGTCGCGCGGCGCCAGGTCGGTGGCCAGGCGGGCCACGGCATTCACGTAGTCGGGCTGGTCGGCCGGGCCCAGGGGCCGGTTGCGGTAGCGGGGCGAGACGGCGCACAGGCGCGTCCCGGGCAGGGCCGCCAGGGCGCGCACGGCGCGGCGCAGCTGGGCCAGGGGATCACCCAGGTTGCTGCCCAGGCCCACGTAGGCGTCGATCATTGCCCGCTGCGCGGCTTGCGGCGGCGCGGACGACGGCGGCGGCGGGACCGCTCGCCACCCTCGGTGCGCGCCTCGGGGGCGGAGGCCGCCGGCAGGCCGGCCTGCTGCTGGAAGTCGGTCCACCACTGGCACAGCTCGGCCAGTTCCGGCTCGGCCGACTGGGCGCGCAGGCACAGGAAGTCGTAGCCGGCGCGGAAGCGGGGATGGGACAGCAGGCGCAGGGGCCGCTTGCCGCTGGTGCGCGGCAGGCGCAGCTGCAGGGCCCAGATCTCGCGCGCCGGCAAGGTGAAGCGGCGGGGGATGGAGATGCTGCGCTGCTGGGCGTGCAGCACCGCCTGGGCCGCCTCCTGCAGGGCGGGGATGGGCGGCATGCCCTCGTGGGCCTCCAGCTCGGCGGCGCGCGCCCGCACCGGGCCCCACAGCAGCACGGCCACCAGGAAGGCGGGGGTGACCGGCTGGCCGGCGGCGATGCGCCGGTCGGTGTTGGCCAGGGCGGCGTTGATGAGGCTGCCGAAGGCCTCGCCGTCGGGGCCGTTGAGATGGGCCTCGGCGGCCGGGAACAGGTGGCCGAACAGGCCGTAATGACGCAGCGCCTCGAAGGTCTGCAGGGCGCAGCCGCCGTGCATGAGCTTGAGCACCTCCTCGAACAGGCGCGCCGGGGAGACCTCGGTGATGAGCGGATGCAGCTCGTGGATGGCGGCCTCGGCGTCCGGGTCGAGGCGGAAGCCCAGCTTGGTGGCGAAGCGCACGGCGCGCAGCATGCGCACCGGGTCCTCGCGGTAGCGGGTGGCCGGATCGCCCAGCAGACGCAGGCGGCCCTCGGCCAGGTCGGTCATGCCACCCGTGAAGTCGAGGATGCTGTGGTCGCGGATGTCGTAGTAGAGGGCGTTGATGGTGAAGTCGCGCCGCCACACGTCGGTTTCCAGCGTGCCGTACACGTTGTCGCGCAGGATGCGGCCGTTCTCCTCCACCAGCGCCTGGGCCTCGTCCTCGGCCACGTGGTGGGGGGCGCGGAAGGTGGCCACCTCGATGATGTCGCGGCCGTGGCGCACATGCACCAGGCGGAAGCGGCGGCCGATGATGCGCGCGCTGCGGAACAGCCTGCGCACCTGCTCGGGCAGGGCGTCGGTAGCCACGTCGAAATCCTTCGGCTCGCGCCCCAGCAGCAGGTCGCGCACGCAGCCGCCCACCAGGCAGGCCTGGAAGCCGGCCTCGTCCAGCCGGTGCAGGACCTCGAGGGCCCCCGGGTGGATGCTGGCGGTGGAGATGCCGTGGATTTCGGGCGGGATGCGCAGCGGCTCGGCGGGCCTCAGATCCGCCGGGTCGATATTGGGTTCAGTCAAGGCATTCACGGGTTGCTGTGCTTGTTTGGGGGCAAAATACCACAAATTCAAGCCGTTCTCGGCTGAACGGGGCCCGATCGTGCATTTCCCGCCGACGGGACAGGCCCTACAGGCGCAGCGGGGCCGGCTCGCCGGTGGCCCGGAAGCGCAGGTAGTCGGACAGGATCAGGCCGTGATCGAAGGCCAGGGGCACGCCGGGGTCGGCCGGGTCCACCAGGCGCACGGCGCGGGCGTCGTCGGCCGCCGCCGGCTCGCCCGCCGCGCGGGCCACGTACACCACGCTCACCGTGTGGCCGCGCGGGTCGCGGGCCGGGTCGGAGTAGCAGCCCAGCAGGGCCTCCAGGGTCACGCGCAGGCCGGTCTCCTCGCGCATCTCGCGCAGCGCGGCCCGCTCCAGGCGCTCGCCCACATCCACGAAGCCGCCCGGCAGGGCCCAGCCGTGGGGCGGGTTGCGCCGCTCGATGAGCACGATGCGGTCGCCGTGGTGCGGCAGGTGGATGACGCAGTCCACGGCCAGCAGGGGCGTGACGGGGCGCGCCATCAGCCCTTGCCGCTCAGGGCGCGGGCGCGGCGCCGCGCACGCCGGTCGGGGCGCTCCGCCGGCACCGGCCCGCTGGCGCGCAGCAGGCGACGCTGCTCGGCCTCCTGCTCGCGCCGGGCCCGGCTCTCGGCGGTCTCCTCGTAGAGCTGCTGCGCCTCGCGGGCGGGACCGCGCCGCTCGCTCAGCCCGCGCACCACCACCTCGAAGGTGCTGTGCCCGCGCACGATGCGCAGGCGGTCGCCCACATTGACGGCCCGCGACGGCTTGACGCGCTGGCCATTGACATGCACGTGCCCGCCGCTGATGGCGGCCACCGCCAGGGC
>JALVPS010000109.1 GCA_027031685.1 Gammaproteobacteria bacterium
GTGGGGCTGCTCATGCTGGTGCTGGCCCTGGGCCGGCGCCATGGCCTGAGCGGCGAGATGCAGCAGCAGCTGCTGCGCGAGCTGAACCAGCTGCCGGCCCTGGTGGAGCGGGCCCTGGACAAGGACGGCGAGATCGAGGCCCTGTGCAACGAGTTCCTGGACAAGCACCACGCCCTGTTCCTGGGGCGCGGCGTGGAGTACCCCATCGCCATGGAGGGGGCCCTGAAGCTGAAGGAGATCTCCTACATCCACGCCGAGGCCTACCCGGCCGGCGAGCTCAAGCACGGGCCGCTGGCCCTGGTGGACGAGGACATGCCGGTGGTGGCCATCGCCCCCGGCAACGAGCTGCTGGAGAAACTGCGCTCCAACCTGGAGGAGGTGCGCGCGCGCGGCGGGCGGCTGTACGTGTTCGCCGACGAGCGGGCCGGCTTCGCCGGCGACGAGGACGGCACGCGGGTGGTGGCCATCGAGTCGGCCCCGCCGCTGGTGGCGCCGGTGGTGAACGTGGTGTACCTGCAGCTGCTGGCCTACCACACGGCGGTGCTCAAGGGCACCGACGTGGACCAGCCGCGCAACCTGGCCAAGAGCGTCACCGTGGAGTGAGGCCCGCCCCGCGCGGCCCACGGCGGCCCGCCCCGGTACAGGCCGGGGCGGGCCGTCGCCGTTTTGGGGCGGGGCTCAGTGGCCGGGGCGCACCAGGGCCGCCTCCACCTCGTCCCGCTTGGCCTTGCCGGCCAGCTGTTCGATGAGGGTGAGGGCGAAGTCCATGGCCGTGCCCGGCCCGCGCGAGGTGATGATGTGGTCGTCCACCTCCACTGGCGCCTGGCTGACCTCGGTGTCGGGCAGCTGCAGGGCGTCCAGCACGCCCGGGTAGCTGGTGGCGCGGTGGCCGTCCAGCAGGCCGGCCGCCGCCAGCACCTTGGGGGCGGCGCAGATGGCCGCGGTATACTTGCCCTGCGCGCGCAGGCGCTGCAGCAGCTGGATGATGCGCGGATCGTCACGCAGGTGGTCAGCGCCCGGCAGGCCGCCGGGCAGCACGATCATGTCGAAGTCGTCGTCCTGCACGGCGTTTAGAGTGGTGTCCGGCACCAGCACCGTGCCGCGCGAGCAGCGGACCGGGCCCTCTTGGAGGCCGGCGGTCACTACCTCAATACCGGCCCGCCGCAGCAGGTCGACGATGGTGATGGCTTCGAGTTCTTCACAACCCTCAGCAAGGGGGACGAGCACTCGGGGCATGTCGTTTCCTCCTGTCGTTGGATGACGGCGCTGACGGGGGCCAGGCGGATGCCGGCCGCCTGCAGCCGGGGCAGGGCGCGGGCCAGTTCCTGCAGGCTCTCGTGATGGGGGTGGGCGATGGCCACCGCCGTGCCGTTGCGGCGCGCCAGCCGCAGCAGCTCGACGAAGGCCCGCCGGAAGGCGCCCCGGTCGTGGGGCGTGGCGTCCAGGAACACGTCACGCCGCGTGTGCGGCACGCCGAACTCGGCGGCCACCCGCTCGGCCACTGTGGCGCGGTGGGTGCGGCTGTCCACGAAATACAGCCCGCCGAAATCGCGCAGGCCGCGCATGAGCCACTGCATGGGCGGCTCGCGCTGGGTGAGCAGGCTGCCCTGGTGGTTGTTCACGCCGCGCACGGCGGGGTAGCGCGCCAGCAGGCGGGCCAGGCGCACGATGGTGGCGGTGCGGCCCAGGCCCTCGGTGAACTGCACCGGCTCGCGTGGCGCGTCGCGGTGCATGGCCTGCATGGGCAGGTGCAGCATGAGCTCGTGGCGGCTGCTCGCCAGCAGGCGGTACACCTCCTGTGAGTAGGGGGCGTCGGGCAGCAGGGACAGGGTGACGGCAGCCGGCAGGGCCGTGGCGCGGCGGGCCGCGTCCAGCTCGTAGCCGAGGTCGTCGATGATGACGGCCACCAGCGGCTCGGCGTGGAGCGGGGCGAGCACGGCCAGCAGCCACAGGGCCACCGCCGCCTTCGCCCGCCGCAGGTGCATCAGTCGCCCGCCGCGCGCCGCGTGTGCTCGAGCAGGGCCAGGCC
>JALVPS010000110.1 GCA_027031685.1 Gammaproteobacteria bacterium
CCGGGCGCGCAGGCCGGCCAGGCGCGCCGCCAGCCCCTCGTCGGCCAGGAAGTCGATCTCCTCCTCGGGGAAGTCGAGGGCCGCCTCCACCCACACGCGCAGCTCGGTGAGCGCGTCCACCAGCGCCCCCACGGCCTGCGAGAAGGCGCCCTGCAGGGAGCGCTGGGCGGCGCGCGCCGCCTGCCGCGAGCCGGCGTCGATGAGGTCGGCGATGGCCTCCGCCTGGGCCAGGTCGAGGCGGTCGTTGAGGAAGGCCCGCTCGGAGAACTCGCCGGGCCGCGCCAGGCGCGCCCCCAGGGCCAGGCAGCGCGCCAGCAGCATGTCCATGACCACCGGCCCGCCGTGGCCCTGCAGCTCCACCACGTCCTCGCCGGTGAAGGAACGGGGGGCGGGGAAGCACAGCAGCAGGCCGCTGTCGATGACCGTGCCGTCGGCCTCGCGGAAGTCGCGCAGCACGGCGCGGCGCGGCGCCGGCAGGGGGCCGGCCAGGTCCGCGGCGATGGCGAAGGCGCGCGACCCGGACAGGCGCACCACGCCGATGCCGCCCCGGCCGGGCGGGGTGGCGATGGCGGCGATGGTGTCGGCGGCGGGGCGGCTCAGGCCTTGTTCATCCCCTGTTCGATCTTGCGGGTGATGACCCACTGCTGGGCGATGGAGAGCAGGTTGTTGGTGAACCAGTACAGTACCAGACCGGCCGGGAAGAAGGCGAAGAACACCGTGAACACGATGGGCAGCACCATCATCACCTTGGCCTGCAGGGGATCGGGCGGCGGCGGGTTGAGCTTCTGCTGCACGAACATGGTCACGCCCATGAGCAGGGGCAGCACGAAGTAGGGGTCACGCACCGACAGGTCGCGGATCCACAGGATCCACGGCGCCTGGCGCAGCTCCACGCTCTCCAGCAGCACCCAGTACAGGGCGATGAACACCGGGATCTGGATGAGCACCGGCAGGCAGCCGCCCAGCGGGTTGATCTTCTCCTTCTTGTACAGCTCCATCATGGCCTGCTGCTGGCGCTGCTTGTCGTCGGCGTAGCGCTCCTTGATGGCCTGCAGCTTGGGGGCCACGGCGCGCATGCGGGCCATGGACTTGTAGCTGGTCTCGGACAGCTTGTAGAAGAGCAGCTTGATGAGCACCGTCACGGCGACGATGGCCCAGCCCCAGTTGCCGAGCAGGGCGTGCAGCCAGGACAGCAGCCAGAACACTGGCTTGGCGATGACCGTGAAGATGCCGTAGTCGGCGGTCAGCTCCAGCCCCGGGGCGATCTCGGCCAGCTGCTTCTGCAGCTTGGGGCCCACGTAGAAGCGGCTGGCCACCGTGGCGCTCTGGCCTGGCGCCACGTTCACCGGCGGGCCGGCCATGCCGATCAGGTACTCGTCCTGGCCCGGGCCGGGCACCACCTTGGTGTACAGGCGGTTCTGCTCGTCGTCGCTGGCCGGCAGCCAGGCGGACAGGAAATAGTGCTGGATCATGGCCACCCAGCCGCCCTGCACGGTCAGGTCCAGCGGCTCGTCGGCGAAGTCGTCGAAGGCCAGCTTCTCGTAGTGGTCGGTGTAGTAGGCGGCGCCGGTGAAGCTGTGTGCCATGAAGACATTGCCCCCCTCAGACACCGGTCCGCGCCGCAGCTGGCGGTACTGGCGCGCCTGCCAGGGCTGGTCGGAACCGTTGTGCACCACGTATTCCAGCCGCACCAGGAAGTCGCCGCGGCGAAAGACGTAGCGCTTCTCCACCGTGATGCCGTCCGGCCCCTGCCAGCGCAGCGGCACCACCAGTTCGTCCTGACCGTCGGCCAGGGTGTACTCGGTCTTTTCGGCCTGAAAATCGGCGTGGTGGGTGGGCGCGCGGACGGCGTCGCCCTCGGCCAGCAGGCCGGTCTGCGCCAGGTAGCGGGGCGGCACGTGCTGCAGCAGGCGGAAGGGCTCGTCCGGTTGGTCGAGGCTGACCGGATAGGTGGGCAGCAGCACGTCGGTGACATCGCCCCCGCGCGTGGTGAGGGTCACGTCCAGCACGTCGGTGCGCACGTGGAT
>JALVPS010000111.1:0-1634 GCA_027031685.1 Gammaproteobacteria bacterium
GTATTTCCTTCGCTTTCCATGAAAGACCAGAATCTCGTAACCGGCTTATCCTCTTTTCTAGAGCTTTATCCATATCTTACTTGGCCTAACAGTTGATTATACAGACTCCCGTGCTATACGGCATCGCCTTCGCCGTATAGCACTATAACTACTGTCGCCGTATAACCAAACCTATTCTAGCACTCAACAACCTACACGGTTCTGTGGCAAAGATGGGTCTTTTACGAATCCTGTGGGTAACCCGTTGTGGCTGGCGCGCCCTCATGGCCGCCCCTGAGGTGCCGTCGCCGTTGCATACGGAGAGGCCGGCAGGTGCTTGAGATCCCCCGCGATCAGGTAGGCCATGGTGATCAGGCGCTGCGGGCTGCGATAGCCCCGGGCGCGGGCCTTGGCGGCCTGGATGAGGGCGTTGATCGCCTCCACCGGGCCGTTGCTCAGGCGCGAGTCGAAGGCGTTGAGGATCCCCTGCCAGTGGCGCTTGAGGGTGGCGGCCACCGCCTTGATGGGCTCCAGGCGGCAGCGCCGCGCCCAGCTGTACCATTTGTCGAGCAGGGCCTCGGCCTCCGCGGGATTGGTGGCGGTGGCGAAGATCTCCCGCAGGGCCTCCTTGATGCGATAGGCGCGGTGGGTCTTCAGGCCCCGGCGCGAGAGGTCGTGGAACTGCCGGATCTGCGACTGGTTCCAGGCCTGCTTGTCCTTGAGCCAGAGATAGCGCGAGCGCTTGAGCTCGGGGCGTTCCCTGACCTCGGCCCGGCGCACGGCATCGACCGCCTCGTTGACCAGGGCGATGACGTGGAACTCGTCGAAGGTAATCTCCGCCCAGGGCAGCTGGGCCTGGGCGCCGGCGCGGAAGCTGGCCGACATGTCCATGCACAGCTCCTTGATGTTCTCCCCGCAGCCGCCATGGGCCTCCAGGTCATCGACAAAGCGCTCGAACACCGCCGCCTTGCGGCCCTCGGTGCCGAACAGGACCCGGGGCCCCTCCAGATCGCAGAACAGGCTGATGTAGTCCTGCCCGCGCCGGGCCGCGGTCTCGTCCACCCCCACGGCGCGCACCTGGGAGAAGTCCTCCCGCGCCCGGGCCGCGGTCACGTAGTGATCCAGGATCCGCCAGATGCGCATGTCACCCACCTGCAGCAGGGCGGCCACCTGGCGCACCGGCATGGCCCGGCACAGGGTCACGATCAGGGCCTCCATGAGCTGGGTGAAGCCGCTGTCGGGCCGGGCCCAGGGCACCGGCACCTGCCGGGTCTTGCCGCAGGCCCGGCAGCGCACCCGCGGCACGCGGGCATGGATGTAGGCCTGGTACTGGAAGAAGTTCAGATGGCGCCAGCTGCGCGGCAGGGTGTCGTGCACCGGCTGACTCTCTGCCCCACAAGCGGGGCAGGCAAAGCGGGTCCCCGGACGGAAACCCACCTCGAAGTCGATGCGCCCCTTGGTGGGGTCAAAGGATACCCGGGTGACCTCCCAGGGTGCCTGCAGGCCCAGGGCGGCGGTGAACAGCGAGGTGTGGTCCATGGGGGTGTCCTCCTTCGGCAGCTGTGGGTGATGAGGGAGGATTGTGCCCCGCCGGCGCACGCGGCCGCCAGGGACCGGACGGGCTTACCCACACCAAACGGAAAAGAGCCCCATGT
>JALVPS010000111.1:1644-6367 GCA_027031685.1 Gammaproteobacteria bacterium
GGCAGTGGGAGGGACACCACCATGACCCAAAGATAGCGCAGCCGGATTTCGTGGGCCAGGGATGGATTCCCATGTTGCCAACCCGTTCCAAGATCAGGCGACCGAGTGGGCGTTTCTGGGCGGGTAGCTCGGGGGGGCTAGAAAATGCGGGATTCCAGTATTATCCAGCGAGTAAAATCAATTGGTTATGGGGTGGCGGGTGGGGAAAGCCGGGGTTTTCGATGCCCCCACTTAAACGAGCGCGCTTTTTTACTTGTTGTGATCAGTTCGTTGTGATTTTCACCCCCAGGGGGGCATGTCTGGCGCACCAACAAAAAGGCCCCGCAGCGCGGGGCCTCTGCTTCGACGGGGCGGTTGCTCCTTACTCGGCGTGCTGCAGGATGACCTTGTCCACGCGGGTGTAGACGTAGGCGTAGTACAGCACGGGGATGACCACTAGGGTGAGCAGGGTGGATACGAAGATGCCGAAGATGAGGGAGATGGCCAGCCCGCTGAAGATGGGGTCGTCGAGGATGAAGAAGGCGCCCACCATGGCGGCCACGCCGGTGAGCACGATGGGCTTGGCGCGCACGGCGCCGGCGTTGATGACGGCCCGCTGCAGCTCGACGCCCTGGTGCACCTGTTCGTTGATGAAGTCCACGAGCAGGATGGAGTTGCGCACGATGATGCCGGCCAGGGCGATCATGCCGATCATGGAGGTGGCGGTGAACTTGGCACCCAGCAGGGCATGGCCCGGCATGACGCCGATGATGGTCAGCGGAATGGGCGCCATGATGACCAGCGGCACCATGTAGGAGCGGAACTGGGCCACCACCAGCAGGTAGATGAGGATCATGCCCACGCCGTAGGCGATGCCCATGTCGCGGAAGGTCTCGTAGGTGACCTGCCACTCGCCGTCCCACTTGATGCTGTAGAAGTAGGGGTTGATGGGCGGGTTGATGAAGAACTGGTCCACCTTGCCGCTGAAGTTGAGCGGCTGGTCGTTGAGGCGGAAGACCATCTCGAACATGCCGTACAGGGGGCTGTCCAGCTCGCCCACCATGTCGCCCATGACGTACACCACCGGCAGCAGGTCCTTGTGGTGGTGGGCGTGCTCGCGGGTGGTCTCCATCACCTGCACGATCTCCGACATGGGCACCAGCCGACCGTTGGCGCTGCGGATCTTGAGATCCAGGGCGCGCTCGATGTCGGCCTTGTCGGCGGTGTTGAACTCCACGCGCACGGGCACGGCGTACTTGATGTTGCGACCGTGCAGGAAGGTCACGTCCTTGCCGCCCAGCACGGTGTTGATGGCGCTGGCCACCTGCTGCTGCGACAGGCCCAGGCGGGAGGCCTTCTGCCGGTCCACGCGCAGCACCAGGCGGCGCTGTGGGGCCTCGACGGAGTCGTCCACGTCCACGATGTCCTCGGTGGACTCGAACACGCCGCGCAGGGCCTTGGCCACCTTGATCTGGCCCTCGTAGTCCAGGCCGTACACCTCGGCCACGATGGGTGAGAGCACGGGCGGGCCGGGCGGCACTTCCACCACCTTCACGTTGGCGTTGTACTTGCGGCCGATCTCCTGCAGGGGGCCGCGCACGGCCAGGGCGATCTCGTGGCTCTTGCGCTTGCGGTGGTGCTTGTCCACCAGGTTCACCTGCAGGTCGCCCACGTTGGCGCCCTTGCGCAGGTAGTACTGGCGCACCAGGCCGTTGAAGTTGATGGGCGCGGCGGTGCCGGCGTACACCTGCACGTTCTCCACCTCCGGCACCTGGGCCAGCACCACGGCCAGCTCGTCCAGCACGCGCTTGGTCTGCTCCAGGGAAGTGCCCTCCGGCATGTCCACCACCACCTGGAATTCGGACTTGTTGTCGAAGGGCAGCATCTTGAGCACCACGATCCTGGCCGCCGGCAGGGCCACCGACAGGCCGATCAGCACCAGCACCGCCAGCCCCAGCAGGGCGCGCCGCCGGGCGCCGTCGCTGCCGTGCAGGAAGGTGCCCACGCCGCGCTCGAACAGGCGCGTCAGCCAGGCCGGCACGGCCTCGCCGTGGTGGCGGCTGAAGTCCACGTTCTTCAGGGTCTTGTAGGTGAGCCACGGGGTGACCACGTAGGCCACGCCCAGGGAGATGAGCATGCCCATGCTGGCGTTGATGGGGATGGGGCTCATGTAGGGGCCCATCAGGCCGGTGACGAAGGCCATGGGCAGCAGGGCGGCGATGACCGTGAAGGTGGCCAGGATGGTGGGCCCGCCCACCTCGTCCACCGCGAGCGGGATGGCCTCCAGCAGTTTCTTGCCGCCCATGAGCATGTGGCGATGAATGTTCTCCACCACCACGATGGCGTCGTCCACCAGGATGCCGATGGAGAAGATGAGCGCGAACAGCGATACGCGGTTGAGCGTGAAGCCCCAGGCCCAGGAGGCGAACAGGGTGGCCATGAGGGTGATGATGATGGCCGCGCCGACGATGAAGGCCTCGCGCCAGCCCATGGTGAGCCACACCAGGATGACCACCGAGGCGGTGGCGAACAGCAGCTTGTGGATGAGCTTCTTGGCCTTGGCGTCGGCGGTCACGCCGTAGTTGCGCGTGATCTTCACGTGCACGCCCTCGGGCACGAAGATGCCCTCCAGCTGGTGGAAGCGCTCGATGACCTTCTCGGCGATCTTCACCGCGTTGGTGCCCGGCTTCTTGGCGATGGCGATGGTCACCGCCGGCGCGCCCTGCACCACGCCCTTCTCGCTGTAGGTGACGTAGTTGTCCGGGTCGTCCGGGCCCAGCGACACCTCGGCCACGTCGCGCAGGTACACCGGCTTGCCGTCGTACACGGCCACGATCAGGTCGGCCACCTCGTCCGGGCTGATCATGAAGGCGCCGGCCTGCACCTGGATCTCCTCGTTGTCCTTCACCAGCGCCACGGCATCGCGCGAGGCGTTGGCCGCCTGCAGCGAGAAGGACAGGTCCTCCAGCGACACGCCGTAGCCGGCCAGGCGCTGCGGGTCCAGGCGCACGCGCACCACGTTCTCCGGCCCGCCCACGGTGTAGATCTGGCGCGTGCCCGGCACCCGCTTCAGCTCCGCCTCCAGGGCGTGGGCCACCTGGCGCAGGTCATAGGCGCTGCGTTTGGGGTCGTCGGTCCACAGGGTGGCGGTGACGATGGGCACGTCGTCGATGCCCTTGGGCTTGATGAGCGGCTGCAGCACGCCCAGGTTGCGCGGCAGCCAGTCCTGGTTGGAGGCGATCTTGTTGTACAGGCGCACCAGCGCGTCGGTGCGGTCCTCGCCCACCTTGAACTGCACGGTGAGGATGGCCATGCCGGGGTAGGACGAGGAGTACACGTGCTTGATGCCCACGATCTCCGACAGCACCTGCTCGGCCGGGCCGGCCACCAGGTGCTCCACCTCGTTCACCGTGGCCCCCGGGAAGGGGATGAACACGTTGGCGAAGGTGACGTTGATCTGCGGCTCCTCCTCGCGCGGCGTGATGGCCACCGCGAACAGGCCCACCAGCAGGCCCACCAGGGCCAGCAGCGGGGTGATGGCGTTGTTCTGGAACTTCGCGGCGATGCGCCCCGAAATCCCCATCCGGCGGCCCTCAGTCATGGGCCTGCTCCTCCGTGGCTTCCACGTGGCGCTTCAGGTAGATGCCGGCGGCGATGGGATCGACGGCGATGCGCTCGCCCTCGGACAGGCCGGCCAGCACGATCATCTCCTGGCCGTGGCGGCGGCCCAGGCGGATCTGCCGGAAGTGGGGCCGGTCCTGTTCGTCGATCACGTACACGCCGGTCACCTCGCCGCGGTAGGCCACCGCTGGGGCCGGCACCAGCAGCTCACGCCGCTCGCCCACCAGAAAGGCCACCTTGACGAACATGCCCGGCAGCAGGCCGCGACAGGCTTGGGCCAGATCCACGCGCACGCGGAAGGTGTTGGTCACTGGATCGGCGTAGGGGAAGAAGGTGATGTTGCCGGCCTTGGACTGCCCCTCCTCGCACAGGGCGTCGGTCAGCACCCGCGCCTGCTTGTGGCGGTGCAGGGCGTTGATGGCGCTCTGCGGCACCTCCACGCTCACGCGCAGCTTGTCCAGGGAGATGCCGGTCATGAGCGGCTGGCCCACATTGACGAACTCGCCCACGTCCACGTGCTTCTCGGTGACGATGCCGCTGTAGGGGGCGCGCACCTCGGTCTGGCGCACCTGCTCCTCGGCCCGCTTGAGGGCGGCGCGGGCCGCCGCCAGCCGGGCGCGGGCCGCCTTCAGCTCCGCCTCCGCGGCGTCCAGCTTGGCCTTGGCCACCAGCTTGCGGGCGTAGATGTCGCGGATGCGGCGGTACTCCTTCTCCGCCTGGCGCAGCCGCGCCTGCGCCTCGGCCACCTGGGCGCGCGCCTGGTCCAGGGTGGCCTTCTGCTTGATGGGGCGGATGCGCACGATGACCGACCCCTGCTTCACGAAGTCGCCCACGTCGTAGCGCACTTCGGTCACCTCACCCGGCGTCTGGGCCGACACGGTGGTCTTGTTCACCACCTCCACCGTGCCGTCCAGCACCCGCTCGTGGGGCACCGTCTCGCTCTTGACCTGCGTGGTTTGGAAGGGCAGCTCGGCGGCCGCCAGCGCCCCGCCGCTCGCGAGGCCCGTCAACAGAATCAGCCAGCTTCTCATTGCCTGTTTTCCCTTGGGTGGTGTCCGAATGGCGCGCTAGGATAGCAGAGCATATTAGCGCCTTCTAATATTCATTGCGCACAATGGGGATG
>JALVPS010000112.1 GCA_027031685.1 Gammaproteobacteria bacterium
GGCCCATATCACCGGCGGCGGCCTCAGCGAAAACCTGCCCCGCGTCATGCCCGCGGGCACCCGCGCCGTCATCGACAGCGCGAGCTGGCAGCGCCCGCCGGTGTTCGACTGGCTGCAGGAGCAGGGCAACGTGGCCGAGGACGAGATGTACCGCACCTTCAACAACGGCATCGGCATGGTGCTGTGCGTGGCCGAGGCCGACGTGGAGCGCAGCCTCGCCCTGCTGGGCGAACACGGCGAGAGCGCCAGCGTCATCGGCCGCATCGAGGCCGGCGACGGAGAGCAGGTCGTCATCGGCTGAGCGTCGAGCGCCAGCCTGGATCCCTTTTTCCATTCCGGGATGGAAACACGGAGACCACGGAGCCGCGGAGCCACAGAGAGATTTTTTCCATTCCTCTGTGCCTCCGCGGCTCCGTGTCCTCCGTGTTGATATCTCCGTTCCCGAACAAAGCACCTGAACATGCCGCCAGACAAACTCCCCATCGTCGTCCTCATCTCCGGCAGCGGCAGCAACCTGCAGGCCATCATCGACGCCGCCGAACGCGGCGGGCTGCCGGTGGAGATCCGCGCCGTGATCAGCAACCGCCCCGGCGTGCTGGGCCTGGCGCGCGCGAAGAAGGCCGGCATCCCCGCCGAGGTGCTGGACCACACCGACTTCGCCAGCCGCGAGGACTACGACCGGGCACTGATGGCCCTCATCGACCGCTTCCAGCCGGGGCTGGTGGTGCTGGCCGGCTTCATGCGCCTGCTCTCGGACGCCTTCACCGACCACTACGCCGGGCGCATGCTCAACATCCACCCCTCGCTGCTGCCCGCCTACAAGGGCCTGCACACCCACCGCCGCGTCCTGGAAGACGGCGCCAGCGTGCACGGCGCCAGCGTGCACTTCGTCACCGCCGAGCTGGACGGCGGCCCGGTGATCGCCCAGGTGCGGGTGCCGGTGCACCCCGGCGACAGCCCGGAGCGACTGGCCGCGCGGGTGCTGGAACAGGAGCACCGCCTCTACCCCGAGGTCATCCGCTGGTTCGCCGAGGGCCGCCTGCGCCTCGGCGAGGACGGCCGCGCCTGGCTGGACGGCGAGCCGCTGGACGAACCCGTCACCCTGGACGACCACCGGCCGTGAAACTGCGCGCCCTGGACCACTTGGTGCTCACCGTGGCCGACGTGCCGCGCAGCGTGGCCTGGTACCGGGACGTGCTGGGCATGCGCCCGCAGACCTTCGGCGACGGCCGCACCGCCCTGCTGTTCGGCCCGCCCGGCGAGGAGCAGAAGATCAACCTGCACTCGGCCGAGGCCCCCTTCGCGCCCCACGCCGCCCGGCCCACGCCCGGCTCGGCGGACCTCTGCCTGCGCATCGACGGCCCCATCGAGGCGGTCATCGAGGAACTCGCGGCACGCGGCGAGGCGATCCTCGAAGGGCCAGTGACCCGCACCGGCGCGCGCGGCCCGCTGCGCTCCGTCTACCTGCGCGACCCCGACGGCAACCTCGTCGAACTGGCCGAGGAGCGGGTCAGCACTGGCCGAGGAGCAGGTCAGTGAAGACTGACTGTCCCGGCCTGCGCAGCCCCCGCGTGTGGGCCGTGCCCGCGCTGAGCCTGCTGGGTTTCGCCGCCATCTGGGCCACGGGCAGCAACGAGGCCCTGTTCCGCGCCCTCAACCGCCTCGGCCCGCTCACCGCGGACGGCCTGTGGGCCACCCTCACCATCCTCGGCGACACCCTGGTGGCCCTGGCCCTGGCCGGCCTGCTGGCGCGGCGCCGCCCCGACATCCTCTGGGGCCTGCTGCTGGCCGCCGTCTTCGCCACCGCCTGGGTGCACATTCTCAAGCCGTTGGTGCAGGCGCTGCGCCCCCTGTCGGTGCTGGGCGAGGCCCAGGTGCACGTCATCGGCCATGCCCTGCACGCCGGCTCCTTCCCCTCCGGGCACACCACCACCGCCTTCACCCTGGCCGGGGTGTTCGTGCTGCGCGGGGTGCCGCGCGGGCTGGCCTGGGGGTTGATGGCGATGGCGCTGCTGGCG
>JALVPS010000113.1 GCA_027031685.1 Gammaproteobacteria bacterium
CATGACGCTGGCCAAGCGCATCATCCCCTGCCTGGACGTGGACGCCGGCCGCGTGGTGAAGGGCGTCAGGTTCGTGGACATCCGCGACGCCGGTGACCCGGTGGAGGTGGCGCGCCGCTACGACGCCAAGGGCGCCGACGAGCTCACCTTCCTCGACATCACCGCCAGCTCCGACGAGCGCGACACCCTGGTGCACGTGGTGGAGGCGGTGGCCGAGTGCGTGTTCATCCCCCTCACCGTGGGCGGCGGCATCCGCACCGTGGACGACATCCGCCGCATGCTCAACGCCGGCGCCGACAAGGTGGCCATCAACACCGCCGCCGTGTTCAACCCGGATTTCGTGTCTGAGGCCTCCGCCAGGATCGGCTCGCAGTGCATCGTGGTGGCCATCGACGCCAAGCGCGTCAGCGCCCCCGGCGAGCCGCCGCGCTGGGAGATCTTCACCCACGGCGGGCGCAAGCCCACCGGCCTGGACGCCATCGAGTGGGCGCGCGAGATGGTGCGCCGCGGGGCCGGCGAGATCCTGCTCACCAGCATGGACCGCGACGGCACCAAGCTGGGCTTCGACCTCGAGCTGACGCGGGCCATCAGCGAGGCCGTGCCCGTCCCGGTCATCGCCTCCGGCGGCGTGGGCAACCTCGACCACCTGGTGGAGGGCGTCACCGAGGGCAAGGCCGACGCGGTGCTGGCCGCCTCCATCTTCCACTTCGGCGAATACAGCATCGGCGAGGCCAAGCGCCACATGGCCGCCGCCGGCGTGCCGGTGCGGCTGTGAGCGGGCACGAGGACGTCCTGGCGCGGCTGGCCGACGTGCTTGAGGCGCGCAAGCAGGCCGACCCCGAGTCGTCCTACGTAGCCAGCCTGTACGCCAAGGGCCGGGACGCCATTCTCAAGAAGATCGGCGAGGAGGCCACAGAGACGGTGATGGCCGGCAAGGACGGCGACCCGGACAAGGTCATTTATGAAACCGCGGATCTGTGGTTTCATAGCCTCATACTGCTCGCCGAGCAGGGGCTGCGCCCCGAGCAGGTTCTCGCCGAACTGGCGCGCCGCTTCGGCATCTCCGGCCACGCCGAAAAGGCCAGCCGGGGCGCCGGGCGCTAGATCGACGGCCAAATCAGGCAGCCCCACCGTTTCACAACCGGAGAAGTCATCATGGGTTTTGGTGGAATCAGTCCCTGGTCCCTGTTGCTCATCCTGCTGATCGTGCTGCTGCTGTTCGGCACCAAGCGGCTCAAGAACCTGGGCGGCGACCTGGGCGGCGCGATCAAGAGCTTCAAGAAGGCCATGCAGGAGGGCGAGGCGGAGCCCGCGCCCAAGATCACCAAGGAAGGGCAGGAGAAGGTCATCGAGGGCAAGGTGGAGGAGAAGGACAAGGCCTGACGACCGTGGGGATTCTGCTCATGGGGCGCGACAGGGCGTTGAAAATGGCCTCGAAGCGGCGCGGCTGTCCCGTGGCAGCCCGAGCCACGCCGCCCGTGCCCGCCCGCTCGTGCCCGAGCGACCCGACACCCCGCTGAGTCCGCATCATGCTCGATATCGGTTTCTGGGAACTGGTGGTCATTGCCGTGCTGGCCCTCATCGTCATCGGGCCGGAACGGCTGCCGGAGGTGGCCCGCAAGGTGGGCTACTGGACGGGCCGCGCGCGGCGCTTCGTGGCCAGCGTGCGCTCGGAGATCGAGCGTGAGCTGCGCACCGAGGAGCTGGAGCGCATGCTCAACGAGCAGAACAAGCAGATCCAGGAGCTGCGCGGCATGCTGAACGAGACCCGCCACTTCACCGAGCAGACGCTGGAAGAGACCGGCTACCTGGTCAAGGCGCGCCCCGACCAGCCCGCCGACAAGGCCCCACGGCAAGACGACCCGCCGCCCCGCCTGAGCGAGACGCGCGACACGGAGGAACCGTCCGCCGCCCCCGCCGCGGCCCCACGCGAGCATGGCTGACCGCGGCGGCTCCGAACAATCCATGAAGGAAATGGGCTTCCTCAGCCACCTCATCGAGCTGAGGGACCGGCTCATGCGCGCCCTGCTGGCCATCGGCGTGGCTACGCTGGTGCTGTTCCCCTTCTCCAAGCAGCTGTACGCCTTCCTGGCCGCCCCTCTGCTGGAGAAGCTGGCCGGCGGGCAGATGATCGCCACCGGCGTGGCGGCGCCCTTTCTGGCCCCCTTCAAGCTGGTGCTGGTGCTGGCCATCGTCATCACCGTCCCCTACCTGCTGCACCAGCTGTGGTCCTTCGTGGCCCCCGGCCTGTACCAGCACGAAAAACGCCTCGCCCTGCCGCTGCTGGTGTCCAGCGTGGTGCTCTTCTATCTGGGCATGGCCTTCGCCTACTTCGTGGTCTTTCCCCTGGTGTTCGGCTTCTTCACCAGCGTGGCCCCGGAGGGCGTGCAGGTGGCGCCCGACATCAGCGAATACCTCAACTTCACCCTCAAGCTGTTCCTGGCCTTCGGCATCGCCTTCGAGGTGCCGGTGGCCACCGTGCTGGTCATCTGGACCGGCATGGTCAGCGCCGAGAAGCTGGCCCGCCTGCGGCCGTACATTATCGTCGTCGCCTTCACCGTGGGCATGCTCATGACCCCGCCGGACGTGGTGTCGCAGGTGCTGCTCGCCGTGCCCATGTGGCTGCTGTTCGAACTGGGCCTGCTGTTCTCGCGCTACTTCGTCAAGCCGCGCCCGGCCGAGGCGGACGAGGCCGAGCTGCCGGTGCCCGCCGCGGCCGGCACCGCGGCGGCCGCCGGTGCTGGCGCCTCCGGCATGCAGCAGGCCTTCGAGGACGCCCTCGTCGCCGAGGACCACCCCTATCGCCCCCTCACCGAGGAGGAGATGGACGCCGAACTGGACCGTCTGGAGGAAGAGGAGGACGAGGACGACCCCTGGGCGGACGACGACGAGGCCGGCGAGTTTGGTGAGGACGATGAAGACGGCGAGGACCGCGACGACGCGCCGGCCGCGGAGGCGGAGCGCCCGGGCCTGACGGAGGCCGGTGACGGGGCCGTGCCGCCGACCGGGGCCGATGAGCCGGCCCGTGACGATGCCGCCAGCCCCGCCGGCGACGGGGAGGGCAGCGACGAGGCGGCCGGCGACGCCGCACCCGACGGGGGGCATCCCGAATCCGGCGCGCCGCCCAAGGGCTGAGGCCGCTCCCGGCCCCTACGGCGGCGCGCCCCTTTCCTTGCTACAATCGCGCTCCGACGGATCAGAGCAGGCCCATGATGCCACACCGAAAGTCCCACCACCGCCCTCCCCCGCGCCGCAAGACCATGCTGGTCATCCTGGATGGCTTCGGCCTCAATCCCTCCAAACGGCACAACGCTGTGGCGGAGGCCGACACGCCCCGGCTGGACGAGTACTTCGCCCGCTACCCGCACACCACACTGGAGGCCTCGGGGCGCGCCGTGGGCCTGCCGGTGGGGCAGTTCGGCAACTCCGAGGTGGGCCACTTCACCCTGGGCTGCGGCTCGGTGGTGCGCCAGGACCTGGTGCGCATCGACGACGCCATCGAGGATGGCAGCTTCTTCGAGAACAACGTACTGCTGGACGCGCTGGATCAGGCGCGTACCAACAAGCGGCCCATCCACTTGCTGGGGCTGGTCTCGGACGGCGGCGTGCACAGCCATATCCGCCATCTGTTCGCACTCATCAAGATGTGCCGCAAGAACAACGTCGAGCCGGTGGTGCACGTCATCACCGACGGGCGCGACACGCCGCCCAAGTCGGCCCTCAAGTACATGGACGAACTGGAGAAGCGCCTGGCCAAGGCCAAGGGCAAGATCAGCACCATCGTCGGCCGCTTCTACGCCATGGACCGCGACTGCCGCTGGGAGCGCACCAAGGTGGCCTGGGACCTGATCGTCAACGGCGTCGGCAGGCAGGTGAAGACCCCCTCCCTGGGCATTCTGGCCTGCTACGAGCGGGGCAATACGGACGAGTTCCTGGAACCCATGATCCTGCCCAATGCCGAGCTCATCCAGCCCGACGACGCGCTGATCTTCTTCAACTTCCGCAACGACCGGCCGCGCCAGCTGGCCGAGGCCTTGGGCATGGAGGACTTCGACGAGTTCGACCGCGGCGACTATGAGCCGGTCACCGTCACCTGTCTCACCAAGTACGACAACAAGCTGCTGGCGCCCATCGCCTTCCCGCCCGAGCGCCCCAAGCAGAACCTGTCCAAGGCGGTGTCCATGTCGGGCTACCCGCAGTTCCACTGTGCCGAGACGGAGAAATACGCCCACGTCACCTTCTTCTTCAACGGTGGCCGCGAGCCGCCCTACGCCGGCGAGGACCGCCTCATGATCCCCTCGCCGCCGGTGGAGACCTACGACGAGGCGCCGGAGATGAGCGCCGAGCCGGTGGCCGACGCGGTCATCGAGGCCATCGAGGCGGACAAGTACGCCTTCATCGTCGTCAACTTCGCCAACGGCGACATGGTGGGCCACACCGCCAAGCGCGAGCCCATCATCCGCGCCGTGGAATGGATGGACCGCCAGGTGGGGCGTGTGCTGGACGCCGCGGTGGCCAAGGGCTACTCCGTGGTGGTCACCGCCGACCATGGCAATTGCGACGAGTACGTGGACCCCTACACCGGCGAGCCGCACACCCAGCACACCGCCTACCCCGTGCCCTGCCTGGTCATCGACGGCAGCTACTGGCAGCTGGCCACCGGCGGTGGGCTGGGCAACGTGGCGCCCACCATCCTGCAGCTCATGGGGTTGCAGAAGCCGGACGGCATCGAGTGCGAGTCCCTGCTGCTCAAGGAGCTGGGGCCGGTGTCCATGGATTGAGGCGAGCGCACCGGTTCAGCATGGTTTAAGCCGCCTCCGGCATCCTCTCGCCGCTGCGGCCCGGTGGCGGCGGCGTCACCCACAAGGAAAACACGCACCATGTCCGCATTCGACGCCTTCCAGCGCCTGCGCGCGCACCTGCAGCGGCGTATCGTCGGGCAGGACGCCCTCGTGCAGCGCCTGCTGGTCGGCCTGCTGGCCGACGGCCACCTGCTGGTGGAGGGCGCGCCCGGCCTGGCCAAGACGCGTGCCATCAAGGCCCTGGCCGAGGGGCTGGAGGCCGACTTCCACCGCATCCAGTTCACGCCCGACCTGCTGCCCGCCGACCTCACCGGCACCGACATCTACCAGCCCGAGACCGGCACTTTCCGCTTCGCCCGCGGACCCGTCTTCCACAACCTCATCCTGGCCGATGAGGTCAACCGCGCCCCGGCCAAGGTGCAGTCCGCCCTGCTGGAGGCCATGGCCGAGCGGCAGGTCACCGTGGGCGCCGCCAGCTACCCGCTGCCGCGCCTGTTCCTGGTCATGGCCACCCAGAACCCCATCGAGCAGGAGGGCACCTACCCCCTGCCCGAGGCCCAGCTGGACCGCTTCCTGCTGCACGTCACCGTGGACTATCCGGACCGCGAGGCCACCCGCCGCATCCTGGTCCTGGCGCGTGAGGAGGCCCTGCAGCAGGAGGCCGAGTCCGAGCCGCCCCGCCCCGAGCCGGTGCGCCAAGCGGAGGTGTTCGCCGCCCGCCGCCAGGTGCTGGCGCTCACCCTTGCGCGGCCGGTGGAGGACTACCTCATCGCCCTGGTGGAGGCCACCCGCGAGCCGTCCCGCTACGGCGCCGACCTGGCCGGCTGGGTGCGCTGGGGGGCCAGCCCGCGCGGGGCCATCGCCCTGGAGTGGGTCGCCCGCGCCGTGGCCTGGCTGGACGGGCGCGACTACGTGAGCCCCGAGGACGTGCAGGACGTGGCCGGCGACGCCCTGCGCCACCGCATCCTGCTCGATTACGCCGCCGAGGCCGACGGCGTCACCCCCCAGCAGGTCATCGACCAGCTCCTGGCCCGGGTGCCCGCCCCCTGACCATGTCCGACCCCGTCCGCGCGGAGCTGACCGAGCTGCTGCACCTGCGCGCCGCCGCCCGCCAGTTGCCGGCCGGCGGCCTCGGTCCGGCCCGCGCCGCGCGCGCCGGCAGCCACCGCGCCGTGTGGCGCGGCCTGGGGCTGGAGTTCGACGAGGTGCGCGCCTACCAGCCCGGCGACGACCCGCGCACCATCGACTGGCGCGTCACCGCCCGCCGCGGCCGCCCCCACACCAAGCGCTTCCGCGAGGAGCGCGAGCGCCCCGTCCTGCTGCTGGTGGACCTGGGCCCCGGCATGTACTTCGCCAGCCGCGGCGTCTTCAAGCAGGTGCAGGCCGCCCGCCTGGCCGCCCTGCTGGCTTGGCGGGCGGAGCGCCACGGCGACCGCGTGGGCGGCCTGGTGTACGACGCCCACGGCCACGACGAGCTGCCCCCGCGCAGCCGCCGCGCCGGCGTGCTGGCCCTGCTGCGCGCCCTCACCGCCCGCCAGGCGCGCAGC
>JALVPS010000114.1 GCA_027031685.1 Gammaproteobacteria bacterium
GCTGCAGCCCTACCCGTTCCAGAAGCTGGCCGAGCTGTTCGCGGGCATGACGCCACCGCCCAACCGCGAGGACATCCGCCTGTCCATCGGCGAGCCGCGCCATCCCACGCCGGCCTTCATCCACGAGGCCGTGCACGAGCACCTGGACGGCCTGGCCCGCTACCCGCTCACCAAGGGCACGCCGGCCCTGCGCGAGACCATCGCCGCCTGGCTCACGCGGCGCTTCGCCCTGCCCACGGACAGTGTGGACCCGGAGCGGCACGTGCTGCCGGTGAACGGCACCCGCGAGGCCCTGTTCGCCCTGGCCCAGACGGTGATCGACCCGGCCGACGGCGGACAGGTGCTCATGCCCAACCCCTTCTACCAGATCTACGAGGGGGCCGCGCTGCTGGCCGGGGCCGAGCCGGTGTACCTCAACTGCACGGCGGAGACCGGCTTCCGCCCCGACTTCGACGCCGTGCCGGCGGCCACCTGGGACGCCTGCCGGCTGCTCTATCTCTGCTCGCCGGGCAACCCCACCGGGGCCGTCATCCCGCTGGAGACGCTGCAGCGGCTCATCGAGCTGGCCGAGCGGCACGACTTCCTCATCGCCGCCGACGAGTGCTACAGCGAGATCTACTTCGACGAGTCCGCCCCGCCGCCCGGCCTGCTGCAGGCCGCCGCGGCCCTGGGCAACACGGCCTGGCGGCGCTGCCTGGTGTTCCACAGCCTGTCCAAGCGCTCCAACGCGCCCGGCCTGCGCTCCGGCTTCGTGGCCGGCGACGCCGAGGTGCTGGCGCGCTTCCTGCTCTACCGCACCTACCACGGCTGCGCCATGTCGCCCGTGGTGCAGGCGGCCAGCATCGCCGCCTGGCGCGACGAGCGCCACGTGCGCCGCAACCGCGATCTGTACCGCGAGAAATTCTCCGCCGTGCGCGAGGTGCTCGCCCCCGCGCTGCCGGTGGCCCTGCCCGACGCCGGCTTCTACCTGTGGCCGCGCCTGCCGGTGGACGACGAGCGCTTCGCCCGGCGCCTGTACGCCGAGCAGCACGTCACCGTGCTGCCGGGGCGCTACCTGTCGCGCACGGTGGACGGCGTCAACCCCGGCGCCGGCCACGTGCGCATGGCGCTGGTGGCCGAGCTGGACGAATGCGTGACGGCGGCCGAACGCATCCGCGACACCATCGACAACTTCCAGGAACCAACAGGAGCCCATCAATGAGCGACCTCAAGAGCATCATCGAAGAAGCCTTCGAGCGGCGCGCGGAGATCAACCCGCGCAACGTGGAGACCCACGTCAAGGACGCCGTCGGCGAGGCCATCGAACTGCTGGATTCCGGCCAGGCCCGCGTGGCCGAGAAGCGCGACGGCCAGTGGGTGGTCAACGAATGGCTGAAGAAGGCCGTGCTGCTCTCCTTCCGCATCAAGGACAACGAATTCATCAAGGGCGGCTTCACCAACTACTACGACAAGATCGACTCCAAGTTCGCCGACATGAGCTCGCGCGACTTCCGCACCGCCGGCGTGCGCGTGGTGCCGCCGGCCACGGCGCGCAAGGGCAGCTACATCGCCCCCGGCGTGGTGCTCATGCCCTCCTACGTCAATATCGGCGCCTATGTGGACTCCGGCACCATGGTGGACACCTGGGCCACCGTGGGCTCCTGCGCCCAGATCGGCAAGAACGTGCACCTCTCCGGCGGCGTGGGCATCGGCGGCGTGCTGGAGCCGCTGCAGGCCGCCCCCACCATCATCGAGGACAACTGCTTCATCGGCGCCCGCTCCGAGATCGTCGAGGGGGTCATCGTCGAGGAAGGGGCGGTCATCTCCATGGGCGTCTACATCGGCCAGTCCACCCGCATCTACGACCGCGAAAAGGACGAGATCCTCTACGGCCGCGTGCCGGCCGGTGCCGTGGTCGTGCCCGGCAACCTGCCCTCCAAAAACGGCAAGTACAGCCTCTACTGCGCCGTCATCGTCAAGCGCGTGGACGAGAAGACGCGCAGCAAGGTGGGCATCAACGAACTGCTGCGCGAGC
>JALVPS010000115.1 GCA_027031685.1 Gammaproteobacteria bacterium
TGCCGCCATTGGGGGCGATTGTGGTGCCGAGGCGGGGGAGACTGGTGGCGTGTGGGTTGTGTTATGCCGCATTTGGGTGCGTCTTGCCGTTTGAGTGCGGGGGTTATACGGCGAACTCCCTCACCCCCACCCTCTCCCCCATGGGGGAGAGGGAGTGGATTCCGGGAACGGGGATGGGGAACGACAGGTTTTCGTTGGGGGTGGCTTAACTGCCGCATCGGTCCGGCTCGGTGGTGTTCATGGTCAGCTGCGTAGGCCGGGTGGGCGCGGATGTCCGGCGATCCCTCACCCCCCAAACTCCCACTCCCGCCACCCCCGCAGGAGGGGGAAGTAGAGGCCCAGGCGGATGGGGCGGTCTTCGCGCAGGGCGAAGAGGCGGGCGTATTGTTCGAGCTGGGGGCGGTAGCGTTCCTGTTCGCGGTCGAGGAAGGCGTCGAGGTCGCCGCCTTCGTGGCGGCCGGTCTTGTAGTCGATGATCCAGCGCGTGCCGTCGGCGTCGATGAAGGTGCGGTCCACCACGTAGCGGCGCACGGCGCCGTCCACGACGCCGGACAGGGGGTATTCGCTGCGCGCCGCCTGGTGCTGGTCGGACAGGATCCACTGCCCGCGCGGGTCGGCCAGCAGGTCGCGCACGGCCTGTTCGACGCGGGTGACGGCGGCGTCCAGCTCGGAGGCGACCACGCCGGCCTCGGCCAGCAGGTGGCGGCTGTGCGCGCGGTGTTGGCCGATGTCGAAGGCGGCGCGGGAGGCGGCGTCGAGGCGCGCCAGGTGTTCCAACCAGCGGTGCACCACGGTGCCCACGTGACGCGCGGTCTCGCCGGCCCAGTCGTATTCCACCGGCTCGGCGGCGGCAAGCGGCGGTTCCGCGGGTGGCACGGCCACGCCCGGCGGCGGAGCTGGGCAGCGCCAGTCGGGGGGCAAGCGGCGCAGCATCGCTGCGGGGGTCGCCGCCGGCGCTTCCTCGGGCGCGTCGTCCTCGTCCGGGCCTTCGCCCAGGGCGTCAACGAACTCATTTTCCACCACCGGCCACAGCAGGGCCAGCAGGCTGCGCGGGTCCGGCGCCCAGGCGCCCCCGCCCTTGCCCTTGCGCCAGCTGACGTGGCCGCTCAGCCACAGGCGGCGGCGGGCGCGGGTGACGGCCACGTACAGCAGGCGCTGGGCCTCGTGGGCGGCGCGCGCCCGCTCCAGGGCCTTGAGGTATTCCACAGTGGGCCCTTCCTTCTCGCCGGCGGCGGAGATGGGGCCGAGCAGCAGCGCGCCGCCGCCCTCGCCCGGCAGTTCCTCCCAGTACAGCAGGCGCTTTTCCTCGTTGCGCGGCGGGTTGCCCAGGCCGGGCACGATGACGGCGTCGAACTCCAGCCCCTTGGCCTTGTGGATGGTCATCAGCTCGACGCGGATGTCCTCGCCGCTGTCGGGCGGGGCGAACAGCGAGGCGGCCGCCTCGGCCAAGGCGGCGTAGTCGCCCACGTCGCCGCCCTCGTCCAGGCCCTCGAGCAGGTCGAGGCAGGCGGTGGCCTCCTCCCGCTCCACCGGCCCCGGGCAGGTGGCCGGCCCGCCCAGGGCCAGCCAGGTGCGCTCCACCCAGTCGCGCAGCGGGAAGCGGCCGCGCTGGGCCACGGCCTCGCCCAGCACCGGCGCCACACGCGCCAGGATGGCCCGCCCCTCGGCGCTGAGGGCGGCGTGGGCGGCCGGGTCGGCCAGCCGCTCGGCCATCACGCCCTCGAACCCGCCGGCCAGGGCCACCAGGTCGCGGCGGGTGAGGCCGCAGAAGGGGGCGCGCAGCACCGCCAGCCAGGCGATGCGGTCGGCCGGGTGCAGCAGGGCGCGGGCCAGGGCCAGCAGGTCCTGCACCACCGGCCGGTCGGCCAGGGCGTCGATCTCCACCGCCCGGTAGCGGATGCCGGCCTCGCGCAGGGCGGGTGCGATGTGGGCCAGGTGGCCGCGGCCCCGCACCAGGATGGCCACACTGCCGGCGGGATCGGCAGCCAGGGCCTGACGCACCGCGTCCACCACCGCCGGCGCCTCCTCGTGGCGCCGCGCGCGGCTGAAGGGCAGCAGACGCACGGCCGGGCCCGGCTCGGGCGGGTGCCAGGCCACCGCCGGGCTGTAGGCCACCGCCCCGCTGCGCTCGTCGTCCTCGGCCGGGAACACCTGCGGGAAGGCGGCGTTGATCCACTCGATGAGCCCGCCCCGGGAGCGGAAGTTGACCTGCAGCTGCAGGAACTCGGGGCGCAGCTCGCCCAGCCCGCGCCGCTTGACCTCCAGGAACAGGCCCACCTCCGCCTCGCGGAAGCGGTAGATGGACTGCATGGGGTCGCCCACCAGGAACAGGGTGCGCCCGTCGTCCGCCGTCCAGCCGGCGGTGAGGCGGCGCAGCAGCTCGAACTGCTGGATGGAGGTGTCCTGGAACTCGTCCACCAGCAGGTGGTGGATGCGGTAGTCCAGGTGCAGGGCCAGGTCGGTGGGCCGGTCCGGCTCGCCCAGGGCGCGCACGGCGGCCAGGGCGATGGCCGAGAAGTCCGCCTCGCCGCGCTCGCGGAAGGTCACCTCCAGGTGGCCCACGGCCCGCACCAGCACCTCGGACAGGGCGTCCAGCACGGCCCACTGGGCCTCGTCGTAGCGCGGCGCGGGCAGCACGGCCATGCCCTCCAGGGCGGCGACCACGTCGGGATCCTCACGCAGCGCCGCCGCCAGCTCGGCCATGCGCGCCTTCATGGCCTCGCGCCGCGCCCTTTCCGCCCCCTTGGCGCCGCTGGGGGCGGGAAAGCCCATGGCCGCGGTCACCTGCTTGCGCCACTCGCCCTTGCCGGTGCGCAGCAGGTCGTACAGGGCGCGCCACTGGGGCAGGTGGTCGGCGTCGGCCGGCGGCAGTTCGGTGGCGTCGCGCCAGGCGGCCAGGGGCCGGTCCGCGTCCACGTGGTCCGCCGCGTAGCGCAGCAGGTCCAGCAGCTCGTCGCGCAACCCGGCCGGCAGGGCCGCGCGCAGGCGGGCCAGGGCCGCCTCGACGATCTGCCGCAGGGCGGCCTCCAGGGCCGCGCGTTGGCGGCGCGGGTCGTCGCGTCCCATCAGGTGGCGCAGCCACTGGTCGCGCCGGGCCAGCATGGCGGCGATGAGCGGGGCCACCCTGTCGTGGCGGTTGTCCAGGTGGCGCAGCAGGGTGGCCACGGCCGGGCCCGCGGACGCCTCGTCGTCTTCCTCCAGCTCGGCCAGCACCGCCTCGGCCGCCTCGGCGTACAGCTCGCCGGCCTGCTCGGTGATCTGTGGCGGCACGCCGAAACCGGACAGCAGCGGCATCTGTCGCACCAGCCCCAGGCACAGGGCGTCGAAGGTGAAGATGCGCAGCCGCGCCGGGTTGTCCAGCAGCTGCCAGCCGCGCTGCTCGGCGTGGTCCAGGGCGGTCCGCGCCAGGGCGTGCAGGCGGCGCTGGTAGTCGTCCGCCGGCGGGGGCTCGTCGCGCGCCTGGCGCAGGGCGGCCAGCACCCGCTCGCGCATCTCACCGGCCGCCTTGCGCGTGAAGGTGATGGCCACGATCTCCTCCGGCACCTGCACGCGCGCCAGCAGGGCCAGGTAGCGCTGGGTGAGCAGGCCGGTCTTGCCGGAGCCGGCCGGGGCCTGCACCAGGAAGGAGCGGGTGGGATCCAGCGCCCGCTCGCGGGCGGCCTGGTCGGCGGGCCGGTCAGTCATCGTCGTCCGCCTCGGCGAGCAGGGCGGCGCGCTCGGTGATGCGGCACAGCGGCGGCAGGGCGCAGTAGCGGCAGGTCTCCGGCGGCTTCTTGGGGTCCACCACGCTGTGGCCGGCGCGGAACTGCTCGGCCAGCGTCGTCAGCACCCTGCCCCACTCGGCCAGGCGGGCCTGCCAGTCGTCCGGCGCCACCGGCCTGTCCATGCCGGGCACGACCTCGGCGGCGGCAACGCCCTTGAAGCGCAGCTCGCCGGCGAGCAGCTGGGCGAACAGCACGCCGGCCAGGTCCGCCAGGGGCAGCTGGCCGTACAGGGGCAGCTGCGGGTCGTCGGGCCGCTCGCCCGCCCACTTGGCCGGGGTCACCTCGCCGGTCTTGTAGTCCAGCACCAGCTGGCCGCCGCCTGCCAGCTCGTCGCGCCGGTCCAGGCGCAGGGTGAGCGTGAGGCCGGCGATCTCCAGCGTGTGGCGCTCCTCCCGGGCGACCACGCGGAACGGCGCGCGCTCGCGCTCCAGGTCCAGCCAGGCCGACAGCAGGTCCACCAGGCGGGCCGCCTCCAGGCGGCGCAGGGCGGGGGTGAAGCGGCGCGGCAGCTGGCGGGCCTGCTCGTCGATGGCCGCCGTCACGTGCCGCTCCAGCAGGGCGCGCTGGGCGGGCCCATCCAGCGCCAGCAGGGCCTCCTGGTCGCCCAGCTCGCCCCACACGCCCTCCAGGGCGCGGTGCACCAGCGAACCGCGCGTGAGGGGGTCCAGCCCCGGCCCCACCGCGCCCAGCGGCGTGGCCCCCAGGCGCAGCTCGGCAAAGGCACGAAACGGACAGGCCGACTGGCAGACGAACAGGCGGCTGCCGCCGGGGGCCGGGCCGGCTGGCACGGGCGGCGGGGGCGTGTCCGGCACGCACTCGGCGCGGGCGCTGTCGGCGATGCGCGCCGGCCAGTCGGGCGGCGGCGGGCCGGCCAGCTCCTCGGGCTCGGCCACCGGCAGGGCGGCGATGAGCGGGCTGGGGCCGCGGGCCTCCTCGCCCACCCGGCGCACGTGGCTGAACACCACCTCGTCGGCGCTGCCGCACAGGCGCTCGGTGATGCGCCGCGCCACGGCCAGCTCGCGGCCCTCGTCGGCGTGGGGCAGGCCGTGACGGCGCTGCAGGTCCAGGGGCAGGAAGGGGTTGGGGCGCGGCGCCGGCGGCCAGGCCACGTCGTCCATGCCCAGCACCCACAGGTGGTCGAAGCGGGTGCCGATGGCCTCGTACAGGCCCAGCACCTGCACCGGCGCGGGCGGCGTGCGCGGCTGGAACAGGCGCGCCGCGGCCAACTGGCGCAGGCGCGCCAGGGCGTCGCGGGCAGACAGGCGGCCGGCCACCGGGTCCAGGGCGGCCAGCTGGCCGAGCAGCTCCTGCCAGGCCTCGCTGGCCTGGAACTCGGCGCTGGACAGCGGGCGGCCCCGCGGCCAGCCGGCCGCCGTGAGGGCGGTGGCGAAGTGCCGTGCCCACTCGCCGCAGTCGGCCTTCCCCGGCCAGTCGCGGCGCGCCGCCGCCAGGGCCGCCAGCCCCTCGGCCAGCCGCGGGCAGTGCCAGGCCTTGTCCGCCTGCCCGGCGGCGTGGCGCAGGGCGCCCAGACCCAGCGTCGGCTCGCCCCGCTCGCGCAGATGGGCGTCCAGCAGGGCGCGCCGCCCGGCCTCGGCCGGCCAGCCGGCCAGGTGGGGCGAGCGCAGCAGGCGCGCGGCGTCCTCGAAGGGCTGCTGGCCCAGGGCCAGCGCCAGCAGCCCCAGGGCGGCGCACGCCAGGGGATGGTCGGCCAGCGGCAGGCCCAGGGAGATGTTCCAGGGGCGCGGCGCCTCGGCGGCGTCCAGGGCCAGGGCGGCCGGCGCGAGCACGGCGTCCAGCACCCGGCACAGGGCGGCGCGGCGCTCGGCCAGGTCGGGCACCACCACGCCGATGCGCGCCTGCGGGTTGGCATCCAGGCGCGCCCGCGCCCAGCGCGCCATGGCCTGCAGCTCCGCCTCGCCGCCGTCCAGGGCCACGCGCCGCGCCCGGCCTTCGGCGGGGGCCGGCTGCACCCAGCGCCAGGCCACGCCCTGCGCGGCCAGGGCGTCCAGCAGGTGGCGCTGGGCCGGGGTCAGCTCCTCGAAGCCCACTAGCCACAGCGGCCGCTCCGCCCAGCCGGGCAGCGGACCGGCCTCGGCCAGGGCCGCGGCCAGGCGCGCCGGCGGCAGCCACTGGCCGGCGGCGCACTGGCGCGCCACCACCGCCCGCCAGCGGCGGAAGGCGCGGCCGTCCTCGGACAGGGTCAGGTCGTCGCGGGGCAGCTCCAGCTGCCAGGCGTGCAGCAGGGCATCGGCCTCGGCGGCCAGGCGGGCGGTGGCGGCGGGCCGCAGCAGGTGGCCGCCCTCCTCGCTGTCGCGCACCGCCCGCTCCCACAGGTGGGCGATCTGCTCCTCGCTCAGCAGGCGCGCCGGCGGCAGGCGGCCGTGCAGCTGGGTGGCCTGCCAGCCACGCCGCAGCCAGGCCTCCCAGGGCAGGATGTCGGGCGTGTCCCACACGGCGTGGCCGGCGGCCTGCATGGCCCGGCCGTGGGCCTGCAGCAGGTGCTGGGCGAGGCGGCGATTGCCGGTGAGCAGGGTGTGGCCGGCCCCGGCGGCCACCAACAGGTCGGACCAGGGGACGGG
>JALVPS010000116.1 GCA_027031685.1 Gammaproteobacteria bacterium
TGGACCACCACTACGCCAACCCCAACTTCCCCCTGCAGCACCTGCTCAAGGACGTGCGCCTGTTCCTGGACGCGGCGCGCGACGACGGCCTGTGCACCGAGTCGCTGAAGGGCATCGAGCGGGTGCTGGCGCGCGCCCTGCGCGGCGGCCACGGGCGGGACGACTACTCGGCCCTGTTCGAGGCGGTCACCACCGCCTGCCCGGCCTCGCCGCCGACCGAAGAGGACTGACGCCTCAGGCCCCGGCCGCTTCCGCCTTGCGCAGGGCCCGGTCCACCGCCTTCACCAGGCGCGGGATCTGCGACAGGGCCGGCGCGCCGTCCATGAGCAGCGCCAGCGGCACCACCTCGAACACCGCCCGCTGGTCGGCGCCGTAGGCCAGCGCACCGCGCGTGTGCAGACGGATGTGGCGGCCGGACTGGGCCACCAGGGCGATGCCCAGGGCCACCAGCTCCACCTCGTGCGGCGGCAGCGGGTGACGTGCCAGCAGGAAGCCGGTCCACGACTGCTTCCAGCTGCGCCACAGGGCCTTGTCCGGCAGCGGGCTGGCGCGCAGGAACAGGTGCACCCGCCGTACCAGCTCCAGCTCCGCGTCGCTGGCCTCCAGCTGGCGGGCGGCCCGCTCGTGGATGCGGATGCAGCGCCGGCAGCCCTTGTACAGGGCGATGCCGTAGGTGATCAGCTCCTTGCTGCGCCGGCCCAGCACGCCGCGCTTGGTGCTCTCCTGCGACAGCTCGCCGATGATCTCCAGAAACTCGCCCAGCCCGTAGTCGCGGGCGCGCCTGACCGCCTCGGTGAAATCGTCACTCATGTTGGCCTCTCCCCTGCCGATCCGCCGCCATCCTCGCCAGCCTTTCCGCGGCCCGAGTTGAGCTAAGTCATGACCGGCGCGATCCGCCTGGCCGGCCGGCGGGGCGTCTCCTACGCTCAGGGTATAACCACATCACTCAGGAGGTTTTGTCATGCGCCCCCGCCCCCTCGCGGCAGCCCTGCTGCTGCTCCTGTTCATCGCCCTGCCCGCCGCCGCCCGGTCCGGCTACTGGTCCAACCAGGACGACCCGCGCCAGGTGCTGCTCAGCCAGATCCTCCCCGACCTGCGCGTGTACATCGACGTGCTGCCGGACGACATGCCGTGGACCATCGACGAGCACAAGCAGGTCATCCGCCTCACGCGCCGCGAGCTGGAGGACGCCGCCCGACTCGGCCTCGGCAACTGGCAGAGCGTGCTGCCGGACATGCACTTCCGCCTGGTGGACTCGCCCAACCAGGCCAATCTGGTCCTGCGCTTCCGCGACTACCGCGGCTACCTGTACAGCAGCGCCACGGCGCAGGCCTTCTCCCCCAGCGAGTGGAACGCGCAGCCCGACTTCGACTGCGACTTCATCAAGGTCAGCCGGCTGGGCAGCGACGGCCAGTTCCACACGGTGCAGGAATTCGGCCACAACCGCTCGACGGGCGCGGCCTGTAACGAAAACGACAACAACATCATCATGTTCCAGAACCGCACCGGGCTGTTCTACCGCAAGCACTTCGCCAGCAGCCTGGATCGCTACGAGTGGGGCATGGCGGCGCGTGACCGCAGCCGGCCCTTCTACCGCCCCGCCAACAGCCCCCTCTACCACACGCCGGACCGCAGCGACTGCCGGCCGGGCCGCGACGCCAGCGGCCAGCCGACCGGGCGCTGGGACCCGTTCTGCCTCGCGGCGGCCGACTGGGAGGCCCTGCCCCACGCCCACGAGTTCGGCATCGAGGGCGGCTATTTCGACCTCGGCTACCTCATCGAGCACGAGTTCGGCCACACCCTGCTGGGCGGCCACACCGCCTACATCCACACGCCGGGGCAGCCCTGGGGCTACTTCGACGAGGATCGCGACCCGCCCTATGACATCGACCTGGCCATCCGCAAGGGACGCCTGGCCGACCCGGTGAGCCTGCCCGGCATCACCGCCCCCACCAGCTACTCCATCCTCTTCGAGGGCCGGGGCCTGGAGACCACCACCAACATCCGCG
>JALVPS010000117.1 GCA_027031685.1 Gammaproteobacteria bacterium
AGGCCGAGGCCCTGGTGGCGGCCGCCGCAGCCCCGCCCCCACCTCCGCCGCCGGCCGCCGAGAAGCCACGCGGCAAGAAAAAGAAGGCCGCCAAGGGCGAGTCCACCCGCTACGGCCGCAAGGAATTGCACGTGGAGGCCGGCCGCGGCGGTCGCCGCAAGACGCGCGCCGGGCGTCAGGGCACCGTGCAGCCCGAGACGCGGCACGGCTTTGCCAAGCCCACCGCCCCCGTGGTGCGCGAGGTGGAGGTGTACGACAACATCACCGTGGGCGACCTGGCCCAGCAGATGGCGGTCAAGGCCTCCGAGGTCATCAAGACCCTCATGGGCATGGGCGTGATGGCCACCATCAACCAGCCCCTGGACGTGGACACCGCTACCCTGGTGGTGGACGAGATGGGCCACAAGGTCAAGGAGCGCAAGGCCGCCGACCTGGAGAGCCAGCTCACCGAGATCGCCACCGCCGAGGACGACCGCGAGCGCCTGCCGCGCCCGCCGGTGGTGACCATCATGGGTCACGTCGACCACGGCAAGACCTCGCTGCTGGACTACATCCGCCGCTCGCGGGTGGCCGAAGGCGAGGCCGGCGGTATCACCCAGCACATCGGCGCCTACCAGGTGGAGACCGAGCAGGGCAAGATCACCTTCCTTGACACGCCCGGCCACGCCGCCTTCACCGCCATGCGGGCGCGCGGCGCGCAGGTCACCGACATCGTCGTCCTGGTGGTGGCGGCCGACGACAGCGTCATGCCGCAGACCGTGGAGGCCATCCAGCACGCCAAGGCGGCCGGCGTGCCGCTCATCGTGGCCGTCAACAAGATCGACAAGCCCGAGGCGGACCCGGAGCGGGTGCGCAACGAGCTGGCCCAGCACGAGGTCATCCCCGAGGAGTGGGGCGGCGACACCATCTTCGTCAACGTCTCGGCCAAGACCGGCCAGGGCATCGACGAGCTGCTGGAGGCCATCCTGCTGCAGGCCGAGCTGTTGGAGCTGAAGGCGCCCTACGAGGGGCTGGCCTCCGGCACCGTCATTGAGGCCACCCTGGACAAGGGCAAGGGCCCCGTGGCCACCCTGCTGGTGCAGAAGGGCACCCTGCACCGTGGCGACGTCATCCTCACCGGCCAGGAATACGGCCGCGTGCGCGCCATGTTCGACGAGAACAGCCAGCCCGTGAAGGAGGCCGTGCCGTCCACCCCGGTGGTGGTGCTGGGCCTGTCCGGCACGCCCAACGCCGGCGACGACTTCATCACCGTCAAGAACGAGCGCAAGGCGCGCGAGGTGGCCGAGGAGCGGGCCGAGAAGCTGCGCATGAGCCGCCTCTCCTCGCAGCAGGCGGCGCGCCTGGAGAACCTGTTCAGCCAGATGAAGGCCGGCGAGCAGGCGCAGCTCAACATCATGATCAAGGCCGACGTGCAGGGCTCGGCCGAGGCGCTGCGCGACGCCTTGGAGAAACTGTCCACCGACGAGGTGAAGGTCAACATCATCGCCGCCGGCGTGGGTGGCATCACCGAGTCCGACATCAACCTGGCCATGGCCTCCAAGGCCATCGTCATCGGCTTCAACGTGCGCGCCGACGCCGCCGCGCGGCGCCTGGTGGAGGAGCACGACGTGGACCTGCGCTACTACAGCGTCATCTACGACGTGATCGACGACGTCAAGCAGGCCATGGCCGGCCTGCTGGCCCCCGAGATGCGCGAGGAGATCATCGGCCTGGCCGAGGTGCTGGAGGTGTTCAAGTCCTCCGCCTTCGGCGCGGTGGCCGGCTGCCTGGTCAAGGAGGGCGTGGTCAAGCGCGGCAACCCCATCCGCGTGCTGCGCGACAACGTGGTCATCTACGAGGGCGAGCTGGAGTCCCTGCGCCGCTTCAAGGAGGACGTCTCCGAGGTGCGCGCCGGCACCGAGTGCGGCATCGCGGTGAAGAACTACAACGACGTCAAGGTGGGCGACGTGATCGAGAACTACGAGCGCACGGAAGTGCAGCGCGAGCTGTAAGGCCATGCCCAGGGACTATCCGCGCACGCTGCGCCTCGGCGAGCAGATCCGCCGCGAGCTGGCCATGCTCATCGACCGCGAGCTGAAGGACCCGCGTATCGGCATGGTCACCATCAACGACGTGGAGGTCTCCGCCGACCTGGCGCACGCCAAGGTGTACTACACCGTGCTGGGCGACGCCGTGGCCCGCGAGCAGACCCGCGAGGGGCTGGAGAAGGCCAGCGGCTTCCTGCGCGGCCGGCTGGGCAAGATCCTGCACACGCGCGTCACGCCCGAGCTGCACTTCATCTACGACGAGACCGAGGAGCGCGGCCGCCGCCTGGACGACCTCATCGCCCGCGCCCGCGCCGAGGACGCCGCCCGCCACGGCGGGGAGGGCGAGGCGTGAGCCGGCGCGGACGACGCGGCGGTGGCCGGCCGGTGCATGGCGTGCTGCTGCTGGACAAGCCGGCCGGGCTCACCTCCAACGCCGCCCTGCAGCGCGTCAAGCGCCTGTACCGGGCGCGCAAGGCGGGCCACACCGGCAGCCTCGACCCCCTCGCCACCGGCATGCTACCCATCTGCCTGGGCGAGGCCACCAAGATCTCCGCCTTCCTGCTGGCCGCGGACAAGAGCTACGAGGTGGAGGCCCGCCTGGGGCAGGTCACCGACACCGGCGATGCCGACGGCACGGTGCTGGAGACGCACCCCGTGCCGGCCCTGGACGCGGCCGCCATCGAGGCCGTGCTGGCCCGCTTCCGCGGTCCCATCGAGCAGGTGCCGCCCATGTACTCGGCCCTCAAGCAGGACGGCCGCCGGCTGTACGAGCTGGCGCGCGAGGGGCGTACCGTCGAGCGCGCGCCGCGCCAGGTGAGCATCTTCGAGCTGCGCCTGCTGGACCAGGCCGGCGACCGGCTGCGCCTGGCGGTGCGCTGCTCCAAGGGCACCTATGTGCGCGTGCTGGTGGAGGACATCGGCCGTGCCCTGGGCTGCGGCGCGCACGTCAGCGCCCTGCGCCGCACCGCCGTGGCGCCCTTCCCGGCCGGGGAGATGGTCACCCTGGACACCCTGGAGCGGGTGGCCGCCGAGGCCGGCCCGGCCGGGCTGGACCGCCTGCTGGTGGGCGTGGACGCCGCCTTCAGCCACCTGCCCCCCGTGGCCCTGGACCCGGTGCAGCAGAGCCGCATCCGCCAGGGACAGGCGCTGCGCTGGCCCGAGGATCCCGGGCAGGGCACCTGGCGGCGGCTGTACGGCGCCGACGGCGGCTTCATCGGCGTGGCCGAGCTGGTGCGCGGCCAGTTGCAGCCGCGCCGGCTGATGAATCTCTGACAGGCTTTGCGCCGTCCGCGGAGGACTGTCCGCGGGCGGCCTTCGGCGGGTCCGGCGCGCTTGCGCCGGCCTTTGTTCAACCTTTGCATATGGTAGTATTTTCTACCTTTTGCACACCCACTCTCTGGAGCTTTGGCGAATGGCATTAACCAGCGACAAGAAGGCGGAGATCGTGAAGGAATTCCAGCGCTCCGCCACCGATACCGGGTCCCCGGAGGTGCAAGTGGCTCTGCTGACCGCGCGCATCAAGGACCTCACACCCCACTTCGAACAGCACAAGCATGACCATCACTCGCGGCGCGGGCTGCTCAAGATGGTCAACCAGCGTCGCAAGCTGCTCGACTACCTGAAACGCAAGGACGAGCAGCGCTATCAGGAACTGATCGCGCGCCTGGGCCTGCGCCGCTGAACGAGGACACCGACGTGACGATCACCAGAAAGACCTTCCAGTACGGCAAGCACACCGTCACCATGGAGACGGGCCAGATCGCCCGCCAGGCCGATGGCGCCGTGCTGGTCAACATGGGCGACACCGTGGTGCTGGTCACCGTGGTGGCGGAGAAGAAGCCCCAGCCCGGGCGCGACTTCTTTCCCCTGACCGTGGACTACCAGGAGCGCACCTACGCCGCCGGCCGCATCCCCGGCAGCTTCTTCCGCCGCGAGGGCCGGCCCAGCGAGGAGGAGATCCTCACCGCGCGCCTCATGGACCGGCCGCTGCGCCCGCTCTTCCCCAAGGGCTTCACCAACGAGACGCAGGTCATCGCCACCGTGAAGTCCATGAACCCGGAAGTCTCGCCCGACATCCCGGCCATGCTGGGCGCCTCGGCGGCCATCGCCCTGTCCGGCCTGCCCTTCAACGGCCCCATCGGCGCCGTGCGCGTGGGCTATATCGACGGCGAGTACGTGCTCAACCCGGAGATCGGCCAGCTGGCCGACTCGCAGCTCGACCTGGTGGTGGCCGGCACCGACAAGGCCGTGCTGATGGTCGAGTCCGAGGCCAGTATCCTGCCCGAGGACGTCATGCTGGGCGCGGTCATGTTCGGCCACGAGCAGATGCAGGTGGCCATCCAGGCCATTCGCGAGCTGGCCGCCGAGGCCGGCAAGCCGGCCTGGGACTGGCAGCCGCCGGAGGAGGACACGGCCACCTACGAGGCCGTCAAGGCCCTCATGGCCGAGCCCCTGGCCGAGGCCTACCAGATCGCCGAGAAGCTCACCCGCTACGGGCGCATCGACGAGCTGCGCGAGCAGGCCGTGGAGCAGCTGGCCAAACCGGAAGAGGAGGGCGGCCCCACGGCGGAGCAGGTGCAGGCCGCCTTCGGCAAGCTGGAGAAGGAGATTGTGCGCGGCCGCATCCTGGCCGGCGAGCGCCGCATCGACGGGCGCGACCACAGGACCGTGCGGCCCATCAGCATCCGCCTGGGCCTGCTGCCCCGCACCCACGGCTCGGCCCTGTTCACGCGCGGCGAGACGCAGGCCCTGGTGGTTACCACCCTGGGCACCGGCCGCGACGCGCAGATCATCGACGCCATCGAGGGCGAGCGCAAGGAGCACTTCCTGCTGCACTACAACTTCCCGCCCTTCTGTGTGGGCGAGACGGGCCGCATCGGCTCGCCCAAACGGCGCGAGATCGGCCACGGGCGCCTGGCCAAGCGCGGCGTCCGGCCCGTGCTGCCCAGCGAGGAGGAGTTCCCCTACGTCATCCGCGTGGTGTCGGAGATCACCGAGTCCAACGGCTCCAGCTCCATGGCCTCCGTGTGCGGCTCCAGCCTGTCGCTGATGGACGCCGGCGTGCCGCTCAAGGCGCCGGTGGCCGGCATCGCCATGGGCCTGGTCAAGGAGGGCGACCGCTTCGCGGTGCTCACCGACATCCTGGGCGACGAGGACCACCTGGGTGACATGGACTTCAAGGTGGCCGGCACCGAGGAAGGCGTCACCGCCCTGCAGATGGACATCAAGATCGAGGGCATCACCCGCGAGATCATGGCCCAGGCCCTGGCCCAGGCCCGCGAAGGCCGGCTGCACATCCTGGGCAAGATGAAGGAGGCCATCGAGACGCCGCGCGCGCAGATCTCCGAGCACGCGCCGCGCTTCATCACCATGCGCATCGCGCCGGAGAAGATCCGCGACGTGATCGGCAAGGGCGGCACCACCATCAAGTCCATTGTCGAGGAGACCGGCGCCAGCATCGACATCCAGGACGACGGCACGGTGCAGATCGCGGCGGTGGACTCGGCCGCCGGCGAGGCCGCGCGGCGCCGCATCGAGCAGCTCACCGCCGACGTCGAGGTGGGCAGGGTGTACGAGGGCCGGGTCAGCAAGATCATGGACTTCGGTGCCTTCGTCACCATCCTGCCCGGCAAGGACGGGCTGGTGCACATTTCGCAGATCTCCAACGAGCGCGTGGAGCGCGTCAGTGACAAGCTGAGCGAGGGCGACATCATCAAGGTCAAGGTGCTGGAGCTGGATCGCCAGGGCCGAATCCGCCTCAGCATGAAGGCCGTCAACGAGTAGCGCGCGCCAGCTGTTGGCACACGCAGTGAAGGGGGCCATCGGCCCTCTTTCCGCCGGGAGCGAGTCGGCGCACAAGCCCCGCAGGGGTGAGGCATAGGGGTGCGCCGGCCGACGTCGCGTGTCTTGCCCCTGGGAGCCCGAATGCCAGGTGGCATGGAGAGGGGCCCGGTCAGGCAATCTGACCGCCCCTGCCCCGGTTGGGCCAGCTCCCCGCTGCCGGGCAGGGGGTGGCCGGCCACGCTCGCCGCGGGACTCGTGACCCGTGCGGTTTACCGGTATCCTGCGCGCTGGTTCACCATCCACGCCCTTCATGTCCGACCGCAGCCTGCTCGATACGCTCCACAACCTGCGCCGCCCGCTGGTGATGGGTATTCTCAACGTCACGCCCGACTCTTTCTTCGATGGTGGGGCGCATGCCGGGCCGGAGGCCGCCCTGGCGCACGCCCGGCGCCTGGTGGCGGAGGGGGCGGACATCATCGATGTGGGGGGCGAGTCCACGCGCCCCACATCGA
>JALVPS010000118.1 GCA_027031685.1 Gammaproteobacteria bacterium
CCGCCCACCCCGGCGGCCAGCAGCAGGGCGCCCAGAAAGTAGTGCAGCTGCGCGGCGGGGGCGGCGTCGGCCGGAAAGTGGCGCAGGGCGAAGGCGGCCACCCCCAGCAGGGACAGCCCGGCGGGCAGGGCGAGCAGCAGCCAGAAGCGGGTGCGCGCGGTCATGGCCCCCACAGGGTACCGCCAGCCGGCGTGGGGCGCTTGACGGGCATCAACCGGCCGCGCGGCCGCGCTGCAGGGCGGCGATGGCAGCGATGCGCCGCCGGCGCAGGGCCTCGGCCAGCGCCGGTCCCTGCAGGCCCTCGGCCACCAGGGGGCGGGCGTCCACGGCGGCGGCCGCGGCGCGCACGGCCAGCATCCACGGCCGCTGCGGGTAGGGGCGCGCCTCGAAGCCGGTGCGGCCGCGGCTGTCGGCCTCGCAGGCCAGCAGGAAGTCCTCGAAGCGCGCCGGGCGGCGCAGGGCGTCGGTGCCCTCCAGGGTCTTGAGCAGGGTGGCGGGGCGCAGCTGCAGGCTGCGGTGCACGTGGGTGTGCCAGCGGGCGGTGATCTCGGCCAGGTCGCGGAAGGCGCGCGGGCCGTGCAGGCGCTCGGTGAGGGCGCGCGCCAGCTCGGCGCCGCGCCCCTCGTGGCCGTGGTGGTGGGGCCATTCCTCGGGCGGCGTGGTGCCCTTGCCCAGGTCGTGGCACAGGGCGGCGTAGCGCACCTCGGGCGCGGGCGACAGGCGGGCGGCCTGCTCGAGCACCAGCAGGGTGTGCACGCCGGTGTCGATCTCCGGGTGGTGGCGCTCGGGCTGGGGCACGCCGAACAGGCGGTCGATCTCCGGGAAGATGACGGCCAGCGCGTCGCAGGCGCGCAGCACGCGGAAGAATTCCGCCGGCGCCGGCTCGCCCAGGGCGCGTACCAGCTCCTGCCAGACCCGTTCCGGCACCAGCTCGGCGGCCTCGCCGGCGGCCACCATGTGGCGCATCAGGGCCAGCGTCTCCTCGGCCACGCGGAAGCCGAGCGGCGCGAAGCGGGCGGCGAAGCGGGCCACGCGCAGGATGCGCACCGGGTCCTCGGCGAAGGCGGGCGAGACGTGGCGCAGCCGGCGGGCCTCCAGGTCGCGCAAGCCGCCGTAGTAGTCCAGCACGGTGCCGTCCGGCGCCTCGGCCAGGGCGTTGATGGTCAGGTCGCGCCGACGCAGGTCGTCGCGCAGGGTGACGTCGGGGCTGGCGTGCACGGCGAAGCCGTAGTAGCCCCGCCCGCGCTTGCGCTCGGTGCGCGCCAGGGCGTACTCCTCGTGCGTCTCGGGGTGCAAAAAGACGGGGAAGTCCTTGCCCACCTGGCGGAAGCCGCGGGCCAGCATGTCCTCCGGCGTGGCGCCCATCACCACCCAGTCGCGCTCCCTGACCGGCAGGCCCAGCAGCCGGTCGCGCACGGCGCCGCCTACCAGGTAGGTTTGCATGGCGCGGCTCGGGGGCGGGGGTGGGGCATGGTATGTTGGGACAATGCTGCGGGGCCTGACGAGAAGCGTTTATACACTGCTGCTGGTGCTGCTGGTAGGGGGCTGCGCGCAGGGCGGCTACTACTGGCAGAGCGTGCGCGGCCACTTGGCGCTCATGGCCGAGCGGCGGCCCATCGCCGAGCTGCTGGCGGACGACTCGCTGCGCCCCGAGCGCCGCCGCCAGCTGCGCACGGCGCTGGCGGTGCGGCGCTACGCCAGCGCGCGCCTGGGCCTGCCGGACAACGACAGCTATCGCAGTTACGTGGAGCTGGGGCGGCCGTTCGTGGTGTGGTCGGTGGTGGCGGCCCCCGAGTTCTCCCTGGAACCGCGTCGCTGGTGTTTCCCGGTGGTGGGCTGCGTGGCCTACCGCGGCTATTTCCGCGAGGCGGACGCGCGCGCCTATGCCGAGCGGCTGCGTGGCGAGGGCTGGGAGGTGGCGGTGGGCGGCGTGCGCGCCTATTCCAGCCTGGGCTGGTTCGCCGACCCGCTGCTGAGCAGCATGGTGGACGCCGGCGACCTGCTCATGGCCGAGGTCATCTTCCACGAGCTGGCCCACCAGGTGCTGTACATCGACGACGACACGGCCTTCAACGAGGCCTTCGCCACCGCCGTGGGCGAGACTGGCGTGCGCCGCTGGCTGGCCGACACGCGCCCCGCCGACCTGCCCCGCTACGAGCACTTCGTGGCCCGCCGCAACGCCTTCATCGCCCTGCTCAAGCGCGCCGCGGACGACCTGCGCGCCCTGTACGCCAGCGGCCTGCCGCCGGACGAGCTGCGGCGCCGCAAGGCGGCCCGCCTGGCGCGCCTGCGCACGGTGGAGTACCCGGCGCTCAAGGCGCGCTGGGGCGGCTGGACGGGCTACGACGCTTGGTTCGCCCAGCCGGTGAACAACGCCCGCCTGGCGGCCATCGCCACCTACCGCGACCGCGTGCCGGACTTTCTGCGCTGGCTGGCGGCCTGCGACGGCGACCTGCCGCGCTTCTACGCCACGGTGCGCTGGCTGGGCGGGCTGCCGGCGGACGAGCGCCTGACCACCCTGCGCGGCCTGGCCCGGTGCCGGGCCGGCCTCAGAACGAGTCGCTCCAGCGGTCGCGCCGGCGCAGGCGCAGACGGGGCAGGATGAGGCCCAGCAGCATCCCCAGCACCACCACACCCGCGCCGCGCAGGAACCAGTCGCGCGCGGTGCGGTCCTTGAGGCGCGCGTTTTCCTCCTGCACGGCCTGGAAGCGCTGGCGCAGGGCGCCCAGTTCCTTGCCCAGCCGTTCGTTGCGGCGCTTGATGGACAACACGTCGCGGGTGTCCTCGCGCAGCCGGTCCAGGGCGGCCTGCAGGCGGGCCGCCTCCTCGCGGGCAGCGGCCAGGGCCTGCTGCTGTTCGCCGGCGCCCTGCGTGAGTTCGTCGAGGCGCTTCTGCAGGGCGGCCTTGTCCGCCTCGGCCTGCTGCAGCTTCTTCTCCAGCCGCGCCAGGCGCTGACGGGCGCCGGGCCGTTTCTGCAGGTAGCGGTTGGCGATCCAGCCCTCCTTGCCGCTCACCTCCACCGCCGAATAGCCGGATTCCTTGTCGTTGAGCAGCAGCTTGACGGGGGTGCCGGCCTTCACGTGGCGCAGCACGCGGTTGCGCTTGCTGGGCCCGTCGCGCAGCGGCACGGTGAGGTCGTCGCTGACATAGCGGGTGGCCGCCGTGGCCGGCACGGCGAGGGACAAGAGCAGCAGGGCGAGCAGAATGGGACGCATGGGCTCGGCAGATGATGAATGAGTGGGCTGTTTTAACGGCCGCGCCCGGCGCGGGCAATCAGGCGGTTCGCAAAATCGGGCAGACACCACCCGCGCAGCGGGCGGGCGCGGGCGGCGGGCCGATCAGCGGCGTGCCTGGCGGCGGAAGTGCTGCAGGATGGCCTCGCGCTGGTATGGGCCGATGTAGCGCGGTGCCACCGCCTCCAGAGCGGTGGGACAGGGGCGGGTGCCGGAACCGCACACGCTGTCCACACTCAGCGAGCGGTAATTGTCCAGGGTGAAGGGCTTGCCGGGCAGCAGGCCGAGCAGGCGGGCCTGCTGGCGCGAGGCCCAGTCCGGCAGGCCGACGATGCGGCGGCGCAAGCCGGCCAGCTCGGCGGTGTAGCGCACCAGCGCCTCCAGGGTGTACACGCGCGGCCCGCACAGCGCGACGCGCCGGCCGTGGTCGGCGGGATCGGCCAGGCTGTCGAGCATGCGCCGCGCCACGTCGCCCACGTACACGGGCTGGAAGCGGGCGCGCGGGCAGGCCAGCGGGAAGATGAAGGGGGTGAACCGCAGCAGGCGCGCGAAGCGGTTCAGGAAGCTGTCGCCGGGGCCGAAGATGACCGAGGGGCGGAAGCTGGTGACCGTCAGGCCGCGTCCGGCAGCGGCATGGACGTAGTCCTCGGCGGCCGCCTTGCTGCGCAGGTAGGCGCTGGGGGCCTGCGGGTCGGCGTTCAGGGCGCTCATGTGCAGCAGGCGCGGCACGCCCTGCTGCCGGCAGGCATCGATGACCTTGCGGCCCAGCTCCACGTGCACGCGCTGGAAGGTGTCGTGGCCCGACTCGTTGAGGATGCCCACCAGATTGATGACCGCGCCCTGCCCGGCGAAGGCCGCCGCCAGCTGGCGCGGGTCGTGCACGTCGGCGCCGCGCAGCGTGACGCCCGGCAGCACCTGCAGGGCACGGTGGCGGTGCGGATGGCGGGTGAGCACGGTGACCTGCCAGCCCGCCTCGTGCAGGCGGGGCACCAGATGGCTGCCGACGAAACCCGTTCCGCCCAGTACGCAGACCTTGCCGGTCATCACTCGCTCCCTTTCGCCGCTGCTGTCGATGGATGGCTGCCAAGTGTAGAGGAAAGCCCCGCCGCTGCCCAAACGGGCGTATCGGCCAGGGCCGGCGCCACGGCCGGGTGGTTTTGTTCGCCGGGGTTCGAGTTGACGCAATCCGCCCGCGGGAATAATGTTCGGTCCTTCGCGGGGCGCCCATAAGGCATTGAAGGGTCGCAATAAATCCTAATATTCGACTATTCGTAGATGCTCATGGCGCCATCCGGGCAGGCTGATTCTGTTTTTACCATCGGAGGAAATTCATGGCTCACGTAGTAATTCTGGGTGCCGGAACCGGGGGCATGCCCGCCGGCTATGAGATGAAGGCGGCCCTGGGCAAGAACCACGAGGTCACCGTCATCAACGAGCGGGAGTATTTCCAGTTCGTGCCTTCCAATCCCTGGGTGGCTGTGGGCTGGCGTGATCGCAAGGCGATCACCTTCGATATCCGCAAGTACCTGGAGAAGAAGGGCATCAATTTCATCGCCAAGCGCGTGGACAAGATCGACGCCGCCAGCAGCAGACTGACACTGTCCGACGGCCAGACGGTGGACTACGACTACCTGGTCATCGCCACCGGCCCGCGCCTGGCCTTCGAGGAGGTGGAAGGCGCCGGTCCCGAAGGTGGCCACACGCACTCCATCTGCACGGTGGATCACGCCGAAAAGGCCTATGCCGCTTATCAGAAGCTGCTGGACAAGGGCAGTGGCACCATCGTCATCGGCGCCATGCCGTTCGCCAGCTGCTTCGGCCCGGCCTATGAGTTCGCCTTCATCGTCGATGCCGACCTGCGCAAGAAGAAGCTGCGCCACAAGTACAAGATGAAGTTCGTCACCTCCGAGCCCTACATCGGCCACCTGGGCCTGGCCGGTGTGGGGGACTCCAAGGGCATGCTCGAGTCCGAGCTGCGCAATCACCACGTGGAGTGGATCACCAACGCCAAGACCACCAAGGTGGAGCCGGGCAAGCTGCTGGTGGAGGAGATGGGCAAGGACGGCAAGGTGGCCGACCACGAGATCGAGTTCGACTTCGCCATGATGTTGCCGGCCTTCAAGGGCGTGGACGCCGTGGCCAGCGTGGAAGGGCTGTGCAACCCGCGCGGCTTCGTCATCATCGACGAATATCACCGTAACCCCACCTACAAGAACATCTACTCCGCCGGCGTGTGCGTCGCCATCCCGCCCGTGGAGCCCACGCCCGTGCCCACCGGCGCGCCCAAGACCGGCTATATGATCGAGTCGATGGTCACTGCCATTGTGCACAACATCGCCGACGAGCTGGCCGGCAAGGAGCCCACCACCACCGCCACCTGGAATGCCTTGTGTCTGGCCGACATGGGCGACACCGGGGCCGCCTTCGTGGCCCTGCCGCAGATCCCGCCCCGCAACCTGGCCTGGTTCAAGAAGGGCAAGTGGGTGCACGCAGCCAAGATCGCCTTCGAGAAATACTTCCTGCGCAAGATGAAGAAGGGCACCTCGGAGCCGCTGTACGAGAAGTACATCCTCAAGATGCTGGGCATCGAAAAGCTCGGCTGAGGGGCTGTCGCAACACCAATCGGGATAGGGGCGGTCAGGCTGCCTGACCGAGCCCCTCCCACACCACCCGGCATGCGGGTCCGCACCGGGCGGTTCGGGAAGTTGAGGTCGTGAGAGTCGCGGCACACCCAGCCGGTCGAAGAAGGCGATCGGCATGGCGGCGTTCAGCAGGTAGCGGCTGTTACGCCACCACCGCCGACTGTTCGCCGCAATGCGTCGGGCCACTTCATCTGTCAGGACCCGGGTGATTCCTCACGTTCTTGACGAATAGCTCTGGTTTCTTCTCCTGCCACTCCCGGAGGGCCTCGATGGGCGTCTTGTGGCCCAGGGCACGCTGTGGGATGTGGTAGTTGTACAGGTAAGCATAGCGCCTCAGCGTGGCTTTCAGGTCCTCGTTGCTGTCGAAGTGGTGGGTGCGCAGGATGTCCGCAATGCGGCCGTTGAAGCGCTCTACCATGCCGTTGGTC
>JALVPS010000119.1 GCA_027031685.1 Gammaproteobacteria bacterium
CGGTAGTCGATGACGGCCATGCCGTCCGGCACCGCCAGGCCGCGCCGCAGGGCCTCGGCCGGCAAGTGGCCGGTGACGCGGCGCGCGGCCGGCCCGCCCCCGACCGGCTCGACCTGCGCGTGTTCCGCCTGCTGGACGACGCCATCCCAGCGCGCGTCGTCACCCGCATCGAGCTGGATGTGGCCGGCCAGGTGCGGGAGGTGGCCCTGCCGGGCGCCGCCCTGCCCGGCACCGAGGCCATCGCCCTGCGGGGCGACCTGCCCGCCGCCACAGACCCAGCCGGCCACCTGCATGTCATCCTGCGCCCCGGCCGCCACGTGCTGCGCCTGACGGCCGTCGCCCCGGCGCCGGTGGCGGCGTGGCGACGCCCCAAGGCCGAAGCCCCCTGGCCACGGGACGAGTTCTGGGCCGTGCGCCGTCATCCCGACCTGCACGCCGCCGAGCTGTCCGGCGGCCATCCCGTGGACGCCGCCCTGGTGCACGCCCCGCCCGAGTGGGCGCGCCTGCCGCTGTACCGGCTCGGTCCCGGCGAGGCGCTCACCGTGCGCCACGTGGCGCGGGGCACACGCGGCGGCGACCGCGCCAGCCTGCGTGTGCAGCGCGACCTGTGGATCACCCTGGACGGGGCACGGCTGGTGGGGCGCGACCGCCTGCAGGGGCGGCTGGGCGTGGACCCGCTGCTGCTGGTACCGCGCGATCTGGGGCTGGCCGGCGCCACCCTGGACGGCCGCCCCCAGCCGTTGCTGGCCGTGGACGCCGCCCACCTCGGCCTGCGTCCCCCGAACCCGGCGCTGGATGCCACCCTGGTGTGGCGGCGGTCGGTCGGGGACGGCCTCGGGCTGCATCGCCTGGAACTGCCGCTCATGCCCTACCGGGCCGGTCGCGGCAGCCTGCAGGCAGAGGGGCTGACCACCACCCTGCACCTGCCGCCGGGCTGGCAGCTGCTGGCGGCGCAGGGTGTGCGTGGCGCCGCCGGCTGGCTGGGCAGCTGGACCCTGTTCGAGCTGTTCCTGGTCATCGTCACCGCCCTGCTGGTGCGCCGCGCGGTGGGCAACGGCGCCGCCCTGCTGACCGCCCTCACCCTGACGCTGGGCCATGCCCTGCCCTTCGCCCCCGGCGCCGGCCTGTGGCTGTTCGTGCTGGCGGTGTGGCTGCTGGCCGCCGCCCTGCGCCGGCGCGCCGCGGCCGGGAGCGGGCGCGGCACCGCCGCCGCCCTGGCCCGCTACCTGGCCGGTCTGCTGGGCCTGGTGCTGGCCGCCCAAGTGCTGTGGGGCAGCTACAGCGCCTTCCGCCTGGCCAGCTATCCGCAACTGGGCTGGCGCCTGGCCGCTGCCCCGCCCCCGCCGCCGGCCCGCCTGCTGCGCAAGGCGGAACGCAAGGCCCTGGACCGCAGCGCCGGCCCGGCCCTGCGCGAGGAGGCCGCGCCCCTGGCCGCCGCCCCGCCGGCCGAGCCCCCGCGACCCATCCGCCTGCGCGACGACAACCTGCTGCGGGCCGTGGGACCGGCCGTGCCCCGCTGGCGCGGCACCACCTGGTCCCTCACCTGGACGGCGGCCGACCTGGACGCCCGGCCGGCGGCCCGGCTGTACCTGCTCGGCCCGCTGGGCCAGCGCCTGTGGCACGCCCTGGCCGGCCTGCTCATGCCGCTGCTGCTGGCCGTGCTGGCCTGGCGCCTAGGGGGCGGCCTGGGCGACCGGTCGCCGCCGCGCCCGCGCGGCCCGCTGGGCCGCCTGCTGGTCGGCGCCCTGCTGCTGGCCCTGACGGGCACCACACAGGCCGCCGACTTCCCGCCGCCCGCCCTGCTGCAGGAGCTGGCGCAGGCGGTCAACGCGCCGCCCGAGTGCCTGCCCGACTGCGCCGGCATCGAGGCGGTGGCGGTGCGCGTCGGTCCCCTGCCCGGCTGCCCGCTGGGCGGCGTCACCCTGGACTACCACCTGCAAGCGGCCACCGAGACCGCCATCCCGCTGGCGCAGGGCGACCTGCAGTGGCGCGACGGCCCGCCCCTGCGCCGCGAGGGCGGCCGGTTGCTGGCGGTGGTGCCCGCCGGGGTCGGCGCGCTGCGCCTGGCGGGCTGCCTGACCGCCCGCGACGGCCGCCTGGACTGGCCGTTGCCGGCGGCGCGCGTCAGCTGGCGGGCAGAGCGGCCGTGGCGGGTGGAGCCCGTGTACGGCAAGGCGCCCGACGGCCGGCCCGACGAGCGGCCGGTGCGCGCCCTGCGCCTCCTGTACCGCCCACCCGGCGCCGCGGCCGAGGGGACACCGCCCCCGCCCCGGCCGGCCTCCGAGTTCGCGCCCTGGTTCCGCGTCACCCGCACCCTGGTCATGGACCGCGAGTGGCGGTTGCACACCCGGGTGGAGCGCCTGTCCGCCAGCGGCGCCCACCAGCTGGTGCTGCCCGCCTGGGGCGACGAGGCCCCGCTGGACACCCACGTGCGTCTGGTGGACGGCCGCTACCGGCTGGACTTCCCCGCCGGCCAGTCGGTGCTCGCCTGGCAGAGCCGTCTGACGCCGGTGGACCGGCTGAACATCCCGCCCGCCGGGGCGCGCCAGGAGACGCGCTGGGTGTTCCGCCACACGCCCCTGTGGCGGCTGCGCAGCGAGGGCCTGCCCTTCACCTGGCGCGGCGGCCATCCGGAGCTGCTGCCCTGGCCCGGCGAGGGGACCCGCCTGGAGGTGACGCGCTTCCGCGCCGCGCCGGCACCCACCCTGGCGGTGACCGCCCTCGACCTCACCCTGCGCCCGCAGCACGGCACCACCGGCGAGGCCAGCCTGGTGCTGCACACCCGCGCCAGCGTGGCGCACCGCCTGCACATCGACCATACCGGACTGGCCGTGCGCGCCGCCACGGTGGATGGCCAGCCGGCCAACGTGCCCCTGGACGGCGACCGCCTCACCCTGCCCCTGGCGGTGGGCGAGCAGCGCATCGAGCTCACCCTCGCCCTGCCGCCGGCGGCCGGCCTCCCCTACCACAGCCCCGATCTGCGCCTGGCCAGCGAGGCCGGCCCCCTGGTGCCGGCCAACGTGGACCTGCGCGTGCAACTGCCGGCCGACCGCTGGGTGCTGGACGCCCGCGCCGACCGCGGCGTGGGCGTGGTGAGCCTGCTGCCGCTGCTGGCGGGCATGGTGGGCGGCTTTCTGTTGCTGCTGTGGCGGCTGCGCCTCCGCCGGCCCATCGGCCTGGCCAGCTGGGCGCTCATCCTGGTGGGCGTGGTCAGCGCCGCGCCGGGCAGCCCGCTGGTGGGCGGCGCCCTGTTCGGCGTGTACCTGGCCTGGGCGGCCCTGCTGGCCCGGCCGGGCGGCGGCCGCGCCTACCGCATCGCCCTGGCGGCGCTCAGCCTGGCCGTGCTGCTGGCCACCCTGGTGATCGTCGCCAACAGCCTCATCGGCCATCCCCACGACCAGTACCTCAGCCTGGCCGGCGGCGGCCTGCACTGGTACCAGGACTACGGACTGCCCCAGGTGCGCGTGTTCAGCCTGGATCTGTGGTGGTTCCGGGTGCTGGCGCTGGCCTGGGCCGTGTGGCTGGCCACCGTCCTCATCAGCTGGCTGCGCACCGCCTGGCTGCGCCTGACCGAGCCGCCCGCCTGAACCGGCCAGTCCCCCCGGCCGGCCCACCCACCAGAGAGACCAATGGAAAAGACCACCTCCACCCGGCGTGAGCCAACCACCGAACCCGCCACCTGGCTCACCATTCGCATGCGCATCCTGCTACTCACCGCCCTGCTGGCCACGGTGCTGGTGGGCATCGGCGCCACCCACTGGCTGGCGGTGCGCTGGCTAGCCCACAACGCCGACCTGGGCAACAGCCAGGTGGCCCGCTCGCTGCACATGGTCAACCTGTCGCGCGCCGTGCAGGTGGACTTCAAGAAGCAGGTGCAGGAGTGGAAGAACATGCTGCTGCGCGGCAACGACCCGCAGCAGATGAAGAAATATCTCAGCAAGTTCGAACGGCAGGAGGCCACCGTGCGCGAGGGCCTGCGCTCGCTGCGCGCCCTGCTGGCCGAGGCGGGCATGAACACCGATACGGTGGACCGCCTGTTGCGGCGCCATGCCGAGCTGGGCCGGGCCTACCGCGAGGCCGTGGCCGCCTACGACGGCGCCGAGCGGGACAGCGCCTTCCGCGTGGACCGGCAGGTGAAGGGCATCGACCGCTCGCCCACACAGCTCATGGAGCAGGTGGTGAACGACATCCTGGCGGCGCGCATGGCGCAGGTGAGCGGTGCCCATGCGAGCGAGGCGCGCCGCTTCGACCGCGTGCAATGGATCGTGGCGGTGCTGTCCGTGCTGGGCCTGCTGCTCACGCTGGGCTCGGCCTGGCTGCTGATCCGCACCGTGGTCAAGCCGCTGGAGGCCGTGCTGCGGCAGACCCGCACCGTGGCGCGCGGCGATCTCACGCAGAAGGTGGAGGCGCACTCGCACGACGAGATCGGCCGCCTCATGCGCGCCGCCGAGGAGATGCGCCGCAACCTGGGCAACGTGATCCACCACATCCAGCGCATCGGCAGCAACATGTCCGACGCCGCCGGCGAGATCGCCGCGGGCAACCGCCAGCTGGCCGACCGCACGGTGCAGCAGGCCACTTCTCTGGAGACCACCACCAGCAACATGCAGGAGGTGACCACGCTGGTGAACCAGAACGCCGACACCGCGCGCGCCGCCCACGAGCTGGCGCAGAAGACCGGCGCCAGCGTGCTGCAGAGCGCGGCGGTGGTGGAGGACGTGGGCAAGGCCATGCAGGACATCCGCGACACCAGCCGCAACATCGCCGACATCGTGGGCGTGATCGACGAGATCGCCTTCCGGACCAACCTGCTGGCCCTCAACGCGGCGGTGGAGGCGGCCCACGCCGGCGAGCAGGGCAAGGGCTTCGCCGTGGTGGCCGCCGAGGTGCGCAACCTGGCGCAGCGCTCGGCCGCCGCCGCCAGCCAGATCAACGGGCTGATCGCCGACTCGGTGGCCAAGGTGGACTCGGGGGCGGAGCTGGCCGACCGCTCCGGCGAGGCGCTACGCAACGTGGTGCGCGAGTTCGAGGCCGTCTCCGACCTCATCTCCAACATCGCCACCGCCGCCAGCGAGCAGGCCATCGGCGTGGACGGCGTGACGCGCGAGGTGGCCCACATGGAGCAGATGACGCAGGAGAACTCGGCCATGGTGCGGGCCGTCTCCGAGCTGAGCGAGTCCATGGAGGCGCGCGCCCGCGAGCTGGAGCGGCTGGCCAGCTACTTCCGCGTGGCCACCGTGCCCGAGGGCACCGGCCGGGCGGCCGCTCCCGCAGTGGCGACACGCCCCGCCCGGCCCGCCGCCGAGCGGCGCCGCGCCGCCTGAGCGGCCCGCTCAGTCGCCGCAGCCGTCCCCGGCCCGGCAGGCGGCCGCGGCGGCGGCCCGGCTCTCGTGCAGGATGCGCCAGCCGCCGCGCACCACCACGGCGGCGATGAGCGCACCGATCACCAGGTCCGGCAGGCGGCTGCCGCTCCAGGCCACCAGCGCCCCGGCCAGGATCACGCCCAGGTTGGCCAGCACGTCGTTGGTGGAGAAGATCCACGAGGCACGCATGTGCACCTCGCCGTGGCGGTGCCGGGCCAGCAGGGCCAGGCAGGCCAGGTTGGCCGCCAGGGCCAGGGCGCCCACGGCCATCATCAGGGCGCTCCACGGCTCGCTGCCGAACAGGAAGCGGCGCAGCACCTCGCCCAGCACGCCCAGCCCCAGGGCCATCTGCAGCCAGCCGGAGAGGCGCGCCGCCCGCGCCTTGCGGCCGGCGCTGCGCCCCACCGCGGACAGCGACAGGGCGTACACCGCCGCGTCGGCCAGCATGTCCAGGGAATCGGCCAGCAGGCCGGTGGACTGGGCCAGCCAGCCCAGCGCCGCCTCCAGCACGAACATGGCGCCGTTGATGGCCAGCAGCCAGCGCAGCGTGCGCCGCTCCAGCGTCTCGGCCTGCTCCGCGCCGCAACCGCAGCCCGACATGCCATACCTCCAGTGAATCCGGGCGGCACAGCATAGCGCAGCCCCCGGCGGCGGCGAACGAACCCCCACGGCCGCCCCGCTTGGCAAGGCCCCGCGCTGGCGCTATGTTGCCCCATCGGCCGCCAGCCCCCGCCACCATGACCGAACTGCTGCTGCTGATCCTCGCCTGGCTCGGCTTCTTCGTGCTCCACTCCTGGTTCGCCTCGCACCGCTTCAAGGCGTGGTTCCGGGCGCGGTTCCCCGGCCTGTGGCCGCGCTACCGGCTGCTCTACAACCTCGTCTCCGCGCTGCTGGTGGCCGTGCCGCTGGGCATCGCCCTGCTCCGGCCAA
>JALVPS010000120.1 GCA_027031685.1 Gammaproteobacteria bacterium
TTCCGGCGCCACAAGGTGCTGGACGACGTGAACCTGACCATCGGCGCCGGCGACCGCGTCGCCCTGGTCGGCTCCAACGGGGCCGGCAAGACCACCCTCATCCGCTGCCTGCTGGGCGAGTACCTGCACGAGGGCAAGGTCACCGTGCGCGGCCTGGCGCCCCGCCAGCACCGCCGCGAGGTGCTGCGCCACATCGGCTTCGTGCCCCAGCTGCCGCCGCCCATCCGCATGCCGGTGGGCCAGCTCATCCGCTTCGCGGCGGCGGTGTGCGACAGCGACCCCGGCCACATGCACGAGATCGCCGGCCAGCTCGGGCTGGACAGCCGCCGCATCCACCGCCAGCCCTTCAACCGGCTGAGCGGTGGCCAGAAACAGAAGCTGCTCATCGCCATCGCCCTGGGCCGCGAATGCGACGTCCTGGTGCTGGACGAGCCGGCCGCCAACCTCGACCCGGACGCCCGCCACCGGCTGTTCGAGCTGCTGGCCGAGCGCCAGGAGCGGGCCGCCATGCTCATCTCCAGCCATCGCCTGGACGAGGTGGCGGCGCTGGTCAACCGCGTGGTGGAGCTGGACCTGGGCAAGGTGGTGCTGGACGACCACGTGGCCGACGTGGTGGACATGGCCAGCCGCCTGAGCGCCCGCATCGTCCTCAGCCGCGCCGACGAGGCCGCCGCCCGCACCCTGCGCGAGTGGGGCTTCCGGGCGGGCGCAGACCCGCGCGAGTGGTCCGGCCAGGTGGCCGGGCCGGACCGGCTGCGCTTCCTGGGCATGCTGTCCCGCTATGCCGGCCTGCTGAAAGGCATCCACCTGGAGGAGCCCGCATGACACCCGCCTTACCGTCCACCGGCGCCCGCCTGCTGCTCCTGGCCGTCCTGCTCCTGCTGGGCGGCTGCGGCGGCGAGCCGGACAGCGGCCCCGGCCGCATCCGCTGGGACCGCGACGTGTGCGAGTACTGCCGCATGGTCATCAGCGACCCCCACTTCGCCGCCCAGGTGCGCGGCGGCCCGGCCGGGCAGAAGACCCGCCTGCACCGCTTCGACGACCTGGGCTGCGCCCTGCTGTGGCTGGACCGCCAGCCGTGGAAGGACGACCCGCGCACCGAGATCTGGGTGGCGGACCACCGCGACGGTCACTGGATCGACGCCCGCAAGGCCTGGTACGTGCCGGTGCCGGTGACGCCCATGGACTTCGGGCTGGGCGCGCAGGACAGCCCGGCCCCCGGCGCGCTGGACTTCGCCGCCGCCCGCCGCCACATCGATGCCGTGGTGGAGCGCAAGGGCGGCATCGCCCCGCACTCGGAGCTGGTGCGCGAGGCGCCGGCGGAGCGGGCGCCATGAGGCACCTGCTGCTGGCGGCCTGGGCGGACATCAGCGAGTCGCTGCGGGCGCGCTGGTTCCTGGTCTATGCGCTGGTGTTCGGCGGCATCATCGTGGCGCTGTTCGTCACCGGCCTCACCGAGTCGCGCATCATGGGCTTCACCGGCCTGTCGCGCCTGCTGGTCACCTATCTGCAGATCACCATGGCCATCCTGCCCCTGTTCGTGCTCATCACCACGGTGCGCTCCGTGGCCGGCGACCGCGAGGCGGGCGTGTTCGAGTACATGCTGTCGCTGCCGGTGTCGCTGGCCGCCTGGTACTGGGGCAAGTTCCTGGGGCGCTTCGCCGTCGTCTTCCTGCCGGTGATCCTGGCCATGGCCGGCGCCATCGGCTGGGCCGTGTACCGCGGCATCGCCGTGCCCTGGGTGCACGTGGCCTTCTACACCGCCTTTCTCTTCTCCCTGGCCTGGTGCTTCCTGGGCATCGGGCTGTTCCTGTCCACCCTGGCGCGCTCCTCGGACGTGGCGCAGGGGGCCGCCTTCATCGTCTGGCTGGGCCTGCTGCTGTTTCTGGACCTGATCCTGCTGGGCGTGCTGATCAAGGAGGGCCTGCCCCCGGAGACCACCATCGCCATCGCCCTGGCCAACCCGCTGCAGGTGTTCCGCACCGCCGCCATGATGCTGTTCGACCCGCAGCTGGTGCTGCTCGGCCCCTCGGCCTACGTCATCCTCGACCACTTCGGCCGCCTCGGCTATCTGGCCTGGGCCATCGCCTATCCCATCGCCCTCGGCAGCGCCTTCGCCCTGCTCGGCTATCTGCGCTTCCGCGGCAGCGACCTGCCCTGAACGGGCGGCGGGGGCGCCATGTCACACCCGCGACGCCCGCCCCTGCCGGCCCTGGTGTGGACCCTGGCGTGGACGCTGTGCTGCCTGCCCGCCCGGGCCCATCCCCCGCTGCAGCTGTACATCGCCCTGACCCCGGCCGGCGGCACGCTCACCCCCGAGCCGGGCACCTACAGCGGGCCGGTGGTCGTCGACAAGCCGCTGCACATCGACGGCCGCGGCCAGGTCACGGTGGACGGCGGCGGTTCGGACACGGTGATCACCGTCACCGCCGACGGCGTGACGCTGCGCGGCCTGCGCATCGTCAACTCCGGCGACTCCCACGACCGGCTCGACGCCGGCGTGCTGGTGGCCGCCGACCACGTGCGGGTGGAGGACAACGTCATCGAGGACTGCCTGTTCGGCATCCACCTGCGCGGCGCACGGCACGCGCAGGTGCGCCGCAACCGGGTCCGCTCCCGGGGGCGCGAGCCCAGCCTGCGCGGCGAGGGGCTGCGCATGTGGAACGGCCACCACAACGTGGTCGCCGACAACGTGTTCGACGGCGTTCGCGACCTGGTCATCGCCAACTCCAGCCACAACCGGCTGAGCGGCAACCGCGTGGTCCACAGCCGCATCGGCATGGAATTCGTCTTCTCGCCCGACAACCGCGTCACCGGCAACCGCCTGCACGACGACGCCACGGGCATCACCGTGCTGTATTCCAACGGGCTGCGCATCGACCACAACCGCATCCACCACATGCGCCGGCTGACCGGCTCGGGGCTGGCCTTCAAGGAGAGCTCGCAGGTGCGCATCGAGGACAACGAGATCGCCCACTGCGCCGTGGGCCTGCGCGCCAACGCCCCGGTTCACCCGGAGAACATCCTCTACGCACGGCGCAACCACTTTCTCTACAACGACATCGCCATGTACTTCTACGGCGAGAAGGGCGGCCACGTGATCCACGACAACGACTTCGTGGGCAACTTCACCGACGTGCTGGGCAGCGCCGCCATGACCGTGCGCGACAACGACTGGCGCGGCAACCACTGGGACCGCTACGCGGGCTACGACCTGGACGGGGACGGCTACGGCGACCAGCCCTACGTGGTGCAGCTCTACGCCGACCGCCTGTGGCGCGACCGGCCCATCAGTCGCTTCTTCCGCGGCTCACCGGCCCTCTCGCTGGTGGATTTCGTGGAACGGCTGGCCCCCTTCTCGCCGCCGGAATGGGTGCTGACCGATCCCCGCCCCCGCCTGCGCCGCCTGCCGTCCGCGGCGGGCGGCGACGGTTGAGGCGCCGCGGCGGGGCCCGCGCTCAGGCCTCGCTGCGGATGGTGAACACGTCGCAGCGGGCGTTGTGCATGATGCCGTTGGCGGTGGAGCCGAGCAGGCGGGCCAGGCCGTGGTGACCGTGGGTGCCCATCATGATGAGGTCCACCTGCTGCGCCTCGGCGTAGGAGAGGATGACCTGCTTGGGCGTGCCCCACATGACCTCGGTGTGGATGGCGGGGTCGTTCAGCTGCTCGGCGAGGCGCGTCATGCGCTGTTCGGCGGCCTCGAAGATGGCCTCGTCGGCCTCCACCTGCGGGAAGGTGGGCACGAGGGGATCGTAGAACTCGTCGTAGTAGAGCACGCTCTCCACGGCGTGGATGACCGACAGCCGCGCGCCGTATTGCCTGGCCAACTCGCACGCGCGGGCCAGCGCCCGGTAGGAGGTGAGCGAGAAATCGGTGGGCACCAGGATGTGGCGGTAGGCGGGCGGCGGGCTGGCGAGGATCTTGGCCATCTTCTCCTCCAGGTTCTCTTCCTCCGCTTGCGCCGGGGCCTCTTCCGGGCTGCGCAACCAGTCCCAGGCCGCCTGCAGGGCGTCGCGGTCGAAATAGCGGATCTCGCTCTCGCTGAAGGCATTGCCCAGGGCGGTCATCCACTTCTGCCAGCGGTGCTCGCCCACCACGGCGATGCGGCGGATGTCCTTGCCGTGCCCGGCGGCGAAGCGGAACTCGGCCCACAGGGCCTTGGGATCCCAGCCCTGGAAGCCCTCCAGCTCCAGCAGCAGGGAGACAGGACCGCCCTGCTCCTTCACGATGCGTTCCAGCTCGGCATTGAACTGCCGGTAGTCCTCGTCGGTGAGCCGGCCGGTGATGCGGAAGGCGAAGATGTCTTTCTCGACGACGGGAATGGGTTTGATCATCGCGGCTCCTCGGGTGCCTATGCGCCCTGGTTGTAGATTCGGGTCCAGCGGGCGCCGGCCCACTGCATCTTTGCGGCCAGATACTCGGCCTGGTCGGCGGCGGCATGCAGCAGCACCAGGAAGCGTCCTTCCTGCAGGGCCTCGTGCAGGGTCTGCAGGTCCTCCTCGGGGATGCCCATGCGGTGCAGGGCGGCGGTGACGCTGGTCAGGGCCGCCGCGCCGGCCATGGTGGCGCCGCCCAGCAGGGCGCCGGTGATGGCCCCGCCGATCATCTCCACCAGCGGGCCGGCGGCCAGCATGGGGCCGATGCCGGGGATGAAGAACAGCCCGGCCGAGCCGGCGATGGCCCCCAGCAGGGCGCCCCAGGCCGCCCCCTGCTCGCCCCATACCTTGAGGCGCTCGCCGGTGTCGCGGTAGACGAGGCCGAAGGGGTCGTCGCCGCTGCCCCCGGCGCGCTTGAGGATGGACACGCGGTCCATGGGGAAGTCGTCCTCGATGAGGCGCTCCACCAGCCGGTTGGCCTGTTCCTCGCTATCGAACAGGCCCAGCACCAGCCGCTCGCTGCGCGGCGGCGTGTAGCCCTCGGTGTCAGCCGTCATCCCCGGCCTCCTCGCCGGCCGGCGGCTCGGTGGCGTCGCGGCTGGTCAGGCGCACGAAGGTGGTGTTGTGGCACTTGGGACAGGGCGGGATGCGCGAGGGCCTGGTGAAATGCAGGCGCTCGCCGCACTCGGTGCACTCCAGCACGCCCGGCCCGGTCACCTCGCCGGTGCGCCAGATGTCGTAGTCGGCCAGCGCCGCCTGCTCCTTCAGCTCCAGCCAGGCCAGCGTGGTGGGGTCGGCGGCGGACAGGATCTTGTCCAGCAGATAGGCCTCCTCGGCCTCCACCTCCACCGGCAGCCAGGTGCGGATCTCCTCGCCCGTCTCGCGCAGGGCCTGGGCCAGGTGGCGCAGGTCGCGCCGCAGCCAGGCGGCCACCTGCTCGGCCTCCTGCCGGCTCAGCTCCTTGAGGGCGATGGCCTCGTCCTGGGCCTTGATGAGGGCCAGCTTGAGGCTCTCGGCGGTCCTTTCCTCGGCTGCCTCCAGGCGCTCGCGCACCCGTTCGGCCATGCGCCGGTAGGCCTCTTCCAGCCGTTCCAGGCGTTCGTGTTCTTGCTCGCTCATGTCGGCTCCTCGTGACGGTGACGGGGCGGCCCGCCGGGCGGCGGGCCCCGGGGGCATTGTTACTGGATGACGATGAACAGGGCACCGTCACCGCGCTGCACACGCAGCAGCAGCTGGTCGGCACCGGCCTTGAGCACCTTGTTCACCTCGGCCAGGTTGTGCACCGCGCGGCGGTTGATGTGGGTGATGATGTCGCCCGGGTGCAGACCGGCGAAGTAGGCCGGGCTGCCCGGCTTGACGGACAGCACCTGCACGCCCTGCACCTTGCCGGCCAGCGGATGGTCCGGCTCGATGGGGCCCAGGGTGGCGCCGGCCAGCTGGTGGCCGATGGCCTTGCCGGCCACCTGCTCCGGCTCGGCGATGGTGGCGGTCACGGTCATGGCCTTGCCGTCGCGCAGGATGTCCAGGCGCGCCTCGCTGCCCACCTCCATCAGGCCCACCATGTTGCGCAGGTGGGCGGAGCTGCGCACCGGCTTGCCGTTCAGGGCCACGATCACGTCACCCGGCTCGAGGCCGGCGCGCGCCGCCGCGGAGCCGGGCACCACCTCGGTGACCACCGCCCCCTCGGCGCGCGGCAGGCCGAAGGCCTTGGCCAGCTCCGGCGTGACGTCCTGGATGATGACCCCCAGCTGGCCGCGCCGCACCTTGCCGTGCTTGGCGAGTTGCGCCACCACCGCCTTGACCATGTTGACCGGGATGGCGAAGCCGATGCCGATGTTGCCGCCGTTGGGACCGAGGATGGCGGTGTTGATGCCGATCAGCTGGCCATCCATGTTGACCAGCGCGCCGCCCG
>JALVPS010000121.1 GCA_027031685.1 Gammaproteobacteria bacterium
GCCCCAACATCCGCCACCTGCCGGAGGCCAAGCAGGCGCGCCTCATCGACATCAGCTGGGGCGAGCCGGGCGACCTGCACGCCATCGAGATCGAGGTGCTGGCCCTGGACCGGCGCGGCCTGCTCAATGACATCACCCAGGTGCTGGTGGAGGAGAAGGCCAACCTGTTGCGCGCCGACACCCGCACCGATGTCCGCACCAGCGGTGTGCGCATGCGTCTGGAGGTGCAGGTGCGCCATGCCGACCAGCTGGCCATTCTGCTCAACAAGATCCGCCAGGTGCGCAACGTGCTGGCGGCCGACCGCCGTGGCGGCTGAGTGCGGCGGCCGGCCAGACGTGTGCGTGGGCACCTGCGGCTTCGCCGAGGCGCAGGCCCGCACCTGGGCCGACTTCGACCTGGTGGAGATCCAGCGGACCTTCTACGAGCCGCCGCGGCGCGCCACCGCCGAGCGCTGGCGGGCCAGCGCGCCGCCCGGCTTCCGCTTCACCCTCAAGGTCTGGCAGTTGCTCACCCACGAGCCGCGCAGCCCCACCTACCGGCGCCTGCGCACCCCGCTGGCGCCGCACGAGCGGCCGCTGGCCGGCGGCCTGCGCTGGAACGCGCTCACGGCGCGCGCCTGGCGGCGCACCGTGGCCATCGCCGAGGCCCTGGCGGCCGAGGCCATCGTCTTCCAGATGCCGCCCAGCTTCCGCCCCACGACGGAAAACCTCGCGCGCATGCGGCGCTTCTTCGGCGCCATCGGGCGCGGGCCGTGGCGGCTGGTGTTCGAGCCGCGCGGGCCGGACTGGGACGACGCCCTGCTCGCCCCGCTGCTGGCCGAGCTGGACCTGGTGCACGGCACCGACCCCTTCCTGCGCCCGGCCCTGGGCGGCGGCCTGCGCTACTACCGCCTGCACGGCCGGCCCGCCTACCACTACGGCTACCGCTACAGCGACGCCGAGTTGCGCCGACTGCGCGGCTGGCTCTCGCCCGACCTGCCCAACCGCGTGCTGTTCAACAACCTGCACATGACTGAGGACGCGCGCCGCTTCCGCGCCCCGCTGCGGGCTTGAGCCGCCGCCCTCAGTGGAAGTCCCGCGAGGGCGTCCGCAGGCCGTCCAGCCAGTGGCTGTAGTCCTGCAGGTGGCGGGCCACCAGGGAGATGAGCGTGCCATCGCGCTCCATCACGCCGTGCAGGCGGCCGTGTCCCACGGCGGCCAGGTGGCAGTGCCGGCCGGAAGGCCGCGGCTGGGGTGGGGCTCAGGCGCGCCCGTCGAGCAGTTCGCGGTACACGGCCAGGTTGCCGTCCACCATGACGTCCACGGAGAAGTCGTGCGCGACGATGGCGCGGCCGCGCTGGCCCATGTGGTGGCGCAGTTCGGGGTCGGCCAGCAGGGTGTGCAGGGCGGTGCGCAGGGCGGCGGTGTCGCCGGCGGGCACCAGCAGGCCGTTTTCCCCCTGGCGCACGATCTCCGGGATGCCGCCGGCGCGGCTGGCGACGATGGGCACGCCGGCGGCGGCGGCCTGCAGCAGGGCCACGCCCAGCCCCTCCTTGTCGGCGGGGTGGACGACCAGGTCCAGGCAGGGCAGCACCTCGGCCAAGTCGGTGCGGAAGCCGGTGAAGTGCACGTGCGGGGCGAGGCCGCGGCGCGCCACGTCCTGTTCCAGCGTGTGGCGCAGCGGGCCCTGGCCGAACAGCAGCACGTGCAGGTGGGGGTATTCGGCCAGCAGTTCGGGCAGCACCTGCAGCAGGTAGCGGTGGCCCTTGCGCGGGATGAGCTGGGCGATGACGCCCAGGGTGATGGCGTCCGGCGGCAGGCCGAAGGTGGCCTGGAAGCGGTCCCGCTCGCAGGGGCGCTGGAAGGGTTCGGCGTCCACGGCGCTGTGCACGCAGCGCAGCCGGGCGGGTGGCACGCCCTCGGCCAGCAGGACCTGGCGGATGCCCTCGGAGATGGTGATGACGCGGTCGTACAGGCGGTACTTGAGGGCCACCA
>JALVPS010000122.1 GCA_027031685.1 Gammaproteobacteria bacterium
CTGTGGGAGGATGGACGCATCCGCCGGTACTGACTTCCCTCAATGGAGGCGCGGGCTTCCTCAGCGGTGCGCTCATCGGTGTATGGAGCTCGAGCAGCGACCCGGACAACATCACTCCCATAGGCAGCCCCTTCCTCATCGGTTCTGCCATGTCGATTGCTGCACAAACGGGCTACCTCTTTGCCGGCATCGCCGACGAGGGCTGGAGTGACAATGGTGGCGCCTTCAACGTCAATGTCACCCCCGTCCCCCTGCCCGCCTCGCTGTGGCTGATGGGTTCCGGCCTGCTGGGCCTACTGGGCTACCGTCGCTTCCACCAGGGCAACGCTATCAACGGTGCCGATATCGCCACCTGAACCGGCAATCAGTAAACCAAACAGTTCAACCGCGGGGGGCCTGCAAGCCCCCCGTCTTTTTGGCGTCTCCCCGTTTTTTCACCCCATAACTCCGAGCAGTCCAGGCGCATTGGCGGACAAGTCAGGTTGTGGTGGCAATGCGGAAGCCCCGAATGCCGTCTGCGGCGCAACCGGGGATGGAAGACCACCCAAGCCACGCTGAGCAGGTGTTGCCACTTGGCCAATAGGCTATAGAACGGCAAGATCTGCTGCCTTCCGGGGCCTGACAGCCCGATGGAAACCGAATGAGTCGCTTTATTTTTAAAACGCTTGACACCAATTCTGTAAAGAATGTTTTGCATCTAGCTATTGCCCGGCATCGAAGAATCGTCAACAAATGCTTCATTCGATGGCCGCTTACAAAAAAATGAGACACCCATCACACGTCAACCTGACTACCCTCCCTATCATTGCCGATGAACGGGCTTCAAAGAGAGAAACGCCTAGAGGTTCCTGCAGCCGACATGTAGGACGCACGGATCCATTAAACTTCCACACAACCCAAACGGGGCTTCCACATCTTCGCAAAAGAGGGAGAAATCATGAAAAAGCTCAAGCACAAAACCATATGGGGCGTCTGCGTCACCGCAACCCTGTTTCTGGCCACATCGGCGCACGCCATCAGCGTGCCGGGCACCGCCAACCTGTTCAATGGTGGCAACGACTTCACTGGGAGCGGTTTGCCCGTTTCTTCCTGGACGCCAGGCACCGATCCCGTGCTACTCGGCAGCTGGACACCGGGGACGTCCCTGCAGGTGACTTCCAGCGGGCAGGTCTATTACTCCATTGGTTCCCCATGGGGGGATGATGGCGCGGCCACTGCCGACGGCATTAACCCCGCCACTGGCGCCCACCGCGCCCCGGTCTGGGACGGCAAGCCTACCATCAATGGCGGCGCCGGCTTTTACAGCGGCACCCTGGTGGGCATCTGGAGCTCGAGCAACGACCCGCTGAACATCACGCCCATCGGCGGCATCTTCAAGCTGGGCACCCTGGCCAACCTCACGGCGCAAAACGGCTATCTGTTCGCCGGCATTGCCGATGGCGGCAGCTGGGCAGACAACGGTGGCCTTTTCAATGTCACCGTGACCCCCGTTCCCCTGCCCGCCTCGCTGTGGCTGATGGGCTCTGGCCTGCTGGGGCTGCTGGGCTACCGTCGCTTTCAGAAGGGCGGTGCAGACCACGGGGAGGGTGCGGCCGCTTGAGGCGGACCACTCACTCGATCGTCCATTGGAAAGGGGGCCAGCGGCCCCCTTTCCTTTTGGAGGTCAGTCCATTTCCGCGCCAACGTACAGCCAGCGCCCACCCACGCGGGTGAAGCGGCTCACTTCACGGAGCCGCTGGGCGCGCCCGCCCTGTTTGAAGGTGGCCTCGAACGCCACCACGCCCTCGATGTCGGCAGGCCCGCCGGCCTCTACCCGCAGCACACGCAGGCGGCGCCATTGCCCGTCGTCTGCCACGCTCAGCTCGGGCGGGCAGGTGGCGGGGTGCCAGGTCCGGCGCAGGTAGTCCGCATCGCCGAGCACGTGGGCGGTGTAACGGGAGCGCATGAGGGCCTCGGCAGTTTCCGCCGGCCGCTCACCGGCCAGCAGGGGACCGCAGCAGGCGGAGAACGGCCGGCCGCTGCCGCAGGGGCAGTCGGCATCGGGCGGTGGCTGGGAGTTCTTGCCGGGCATGGGGCACCTCAGAACAGGCCGAGCTGGCCGGATGGGGGAACGGGAGGACGAAAGAGGTCGCAGCGCAGGCGCGGCGGCGCGCCATGGCCGAGCCGGCGCCGGGCACGCTCGAAACGGGCGGCGATGAGCTCGGCATACTGACCGCCGCCCCGCATGCGCGTGCCGAAGTCACTGCGATAGAGCTGGCCGTCACGGCTGTCGCGGATGCGCGCCAGGACGCGCTCGGCCTTGAGCGGGTAGTGGCTGCGCAGCCAGTCTTCGAACAGCGGGGCCACCTCGTGGGGCAGGCGCAGGAAGACGTAGCCGGCCCAGGCGGCGCCGGCCTCGCGACAGCGACCCAGCAGCTCTTCCAGCTCGCCGTCATTGAGGAAGGGGATGAGGGGGGCGAGCATGACCCCCGTGGGGATACCGGCGGCGTGCAGGCGGGCCAGGGTCTCCAGCCGGCGGTGGGGCGCGGCGGCGCGCGGCTCCATGCGCCGCGCCAGGGCAGGATCCAGGGTGGTGATGGACAGCGCGGCGCTCACCAGACCGTCGGCGGCCAGGGCCTGCAACAGGTCGATGTCCCGCTCAATGAGGGCCGACTTGGTGATGACCATGACCGGGTGGCGCGCCTCCAGCAGCACCTTCAGCACGGCGCGGGTGATGCGCCGGCGGCGCTCCAGCGGCTGCCAGGCGTCGGTGTTCACCCCCAGGGCGATGGGGGCGCAGCGGTAGCCGGGCGCGGCCAGCGCTTCCCGCAGCCGCTCGGCCGCGTTGACCTTGGCCGTGAGGCGCGATTCGAAATCCAGCCCCGGCGACAGGTCCAGCCAGGCGTGGCTGGGCCGGGCGTAGCAGTAGATGCAGCCGTGCTCGCAGCCGCGGTACGGGTTGAGGGAGCGGTCGAAGGCGATGTCCGGCGAGCTGTTGCGGCTGATGATGCGCCGGCAGTGCTCCTCGCGCACCTCGGTGCGCAACGGCGGCGGGGCCTCGTCCGCCGACCAGCCGTCGTCCACGGGCTCGCGGTGCACGCTGTGGAAGCGGTTGGCGGGGCTGAAGGTGGCCCCCCGCCCCTTGCGGGCCATGGGCCGTTCAGCCATGGCCGTCGGCCAGCACGGTGACCACCACGCGCCGCTCACTGCGCGGGCCGTCGAACTCGCAGAAAAAGATGTTCTGCCAGGTGGACAGGCCCAGCTTGCCGTCCACGAGGGGGATGGTCTCGGACGGCCCCACCAGCCCGGACTTGAGGTGCGCATCGCCGTTGCCGTCCTGCCGGTCGTGCAGCCACACCCCGCGCGGAATGAGCTTTCGCAGCAGGTTCACGACGTCGGTCTGCACGCTCTCGTCCCAGTTCTCCTGGATCATGATGGCCGCCGTGGCGCCCTGGGCGTACACGTTCACCAGCCCGTCGCGCACACCGCTGCGCGCCACCACCTCGGTGACGGCCGGCGTGATGTCGAGCAGGATCTCGCGCTGCGGGGTGGACAGAGTGATGGTTTCACGCATGGTCGATGCCCTCCGTCAGTCGGGACAGCGGCGGATGGTCGGGTAGCGCCTGGCGCAGGCGGTGCAGAAAATCGGCCGGCGCCGGCAGCCGCGGCAGGTGGTACAGATGGCTCGCGCTGCGCGAATCGCTGGCGCCGAAGCCCGGCAGGGCCACCTCCGCCCCCGGCAACGCCGCCAGTGCCGCCACCCACAGCGGTTCCAGCCGGCGCGGGTCCGCCACGTACCAGACGGCGCCCCACTGCAGCCGCGGCCGCAGCCAGTCCAGGTGCCAGCGCGGCCGCGCCGCGTGGCGCAGGTGGTGCGCGACCCGGGCCCGCAGGCCGCCCGGCCCCAGGGCGCTGCCCACGTAGCCGTACCAGCCCGCCCGCGGCGTCAGCGTGCCCAGCCGCCCGATGCGCACCGGCGTATGATCGCGCGCCCGGCCCCACAGCAGATAGGTGCCGCCAGCGCGCGGCAGCCGTTCAGCGGCGCGACTGCCCATGCCGCACCGTCCGCGCTATACTATACACATTTACACCCATGTGGATACAGCCATGTCTTCGACCACCGAGCTCACCCCGCGCCAGGCCGAGATCCTCGACTTCATCCGCCGCCACGCGGCGGAAACCGGCATGCCGCCCACCCGCGCCGAGATCTCGGCCGCCTTCGGCTTCCGCTCGCCCAACGCCGCCGAGGGGCATCTGCGCGCCCTGGCCCGCAAGGGGGTCATCGAGCTGCTGCCGGGCGCCTCCCGCGGCATCCGGCTGTGCGAGGAAGCCCGCCCCGGCAACACGCTGCCGGTGATCGGCCGGGTGGCCGCCGGCAGCCCCATCCTGGCCCAGGAATACGTGGAGGACGAGCTGACCCTCTCGCCCGAGCTGTTCGCCCCCCCCGCCGACTACCTGCTGCGCGTGCGCGGCATGAGCATGCGCGACGCCGGCATCCTGGACGGCGACCTGCTGGCCGTGCACACCACCCAGCAGGCGCGCGACGGCCAGGTGGTGGTGGCGCGCGTGGGCGACGAGGTGACCGTCAAGCGGCTCAGGCGTGAAGGGGTACGGGTGATCCTGCTGCCGGCAAACCCCGACTTCGAGCCCATCGAGGTGGACCCGCTGCGCGACGAGTTCCGCATCGAGGGGGTGGCGGTGGGCCTCATTCGACGCGACCGCTGGCTGTGAGGGCCACGCCCGGCTACCACAGCACCAGCAGCGTCACCGCCGCCAGGAGGATCACCAGCCCCGTCGCCAGCAGGGCCAGCACACCCAGCAGCAGCATGGCCGGATTGAGCAGGACGCCGACATTGAACGACTCGCGCAACAGGTCCCCTGCCTCGTCCAGCAGGCCGCGCAGGGCCCACAGCCGGCGCGCCTGACCCACCACGTTCAGCCGGCCACCGCCACCCCGCTGCAGGGCGGACAGCGAGGCCGCCAGTTCCTCGCCCACCTCCCCCGCCGTCTCGCGCAGAAAGGCCGGCAGCCCCTTCAGCCCTTCCAGGGCCAGCCACAGGCGACCCAGCACCAGCGCCGGCGACAGGCCCAGCACGGTGAGCGCCGCCAGCCACGGCCCGGACAGATCATGCCACCACCACAGCAGGCCCGCCGTCAGCAGCACCGTGCCCACCAGCACCAGCAACACGGCGCGCAGCCCGTCGGCCAGCTCGTCCACCAGCGGCACCACCCGCCCCAGCACATCACGCAGGGCTGCTGCCCGATCCTGCATTGCCTTCCCGTCCATATCGGGACCGACTATGCCAAAGCCGGCCGGCTCGGTCACGCCGCGGGCTACGATCTATACTCGATCCATCCGCAACTTCACAGGAGTCCGCCGTCATGCCCAATCGCCACCTGCTCATCGCCCTGCTCATCGCCCTGCTGCCGGCCACCTCGTGGGCCGACTGGCGGCTGGTCCCGGACCAGTCGTCGCTCAGCTTCGTGTCCGTCAAGAAGGGCAAGGTGGCCGAGGTCCATCACTTCGGGCACCTGTCAGGCGGCATCGACGGCCAGCGCCGTTTCACGTTGCGGATCGACCTGGCCAGCGTGGCCACCAGCATCCCGGTGCGCGACGAGCGCATGCGCAAGCTGCTGTTCGAGACGGCCCGCTTCCCGGTGGCCACGGTCAGCGGCACCCTGCCGGACGACCACTATGACCATATGGCGCCGGGCGACGCCGCCAACGCCGCCGTGCAGGCCCGCCTGAGCCTGCACGGGCAAGCGCAGACCCTATCGGCACGGCTGGTGGTGGTGGGGCTGGCGGGGAATCAGCTGCTGGTGACCACCCGCGATCCAGTGATCGTGGATGGGGCGGATTTCGGGCTGGTGGCCGGGATCGAGAAACTGCGCGAGATTGCCCGCCTGCCGGCCATCGCCACGGCGGTGCCGGTGAATTTTGTGCTGGTCTTCGAACGCGGGCCGCAGGGAAGATAGCAGCAACTGTGTCTTTGGCTGCGGCTAATTGGCCTGGATGGCGCGATAAGGCTCACCGCTGCGCCCCATCCGGCAGATGGTCGATGAGGCCCTCGCAGCGCTGGACGAAGAATTCGATGCCCTCTACGCCGATCTGGGGCGGGAGTCGAGAGCTATAGTCAAATCTGGTGTATGGCCTGATCAGGCGGCGCTCCTGCGGTGGTCGGTGTCGGTCTTGCTGTTCACCTCGATGCCGTCTTTGAACTTCACACCGTCGATGACCTTGGCCAGGTGCT
>JALVPS010000123.1 GCA_027031685.1 Gammaproteobacteria bacterium
CATGGATGCTTCCGCTCGGGTTTTGCGCCAGTGTTGAGCGATCGCTTCTTCGCTGCCAGACGGGTGGCGGCCGAGACGTGGCCCGGTTTGCAAAATGACCGATCAGCGGGCAGCATCGCGAAATGGGAGGCACGATGGGGCGCTCTCCGGCAATGGAGACCGCGTGCCTGCGCCGTTCGTCGGGCGCCCGTTTCGCCTGAGCCGTCAACATGAGACAGTCGTACCGCATGACCCGCCCAGCAGCCCCCCCTCGCCGCGTCGCGCCGGGCTTTACGCTCGTCGAGTTGCTGGTGACGGTGGCCGTGCTGGCGGTGGTGCTGACCCTGGGCCTGCCGGCCCTGCAGCGCACCCTGGAGCGCAACCGCGTGACCAGCGACGCCAACCGGCTGGTGTCGGCCCTGCACCTGGCCCGTTCGGAGGCCGTCAAGCGTGGCGAGCCGGTGCTGGTGTGCTCCAGCAGTGACGGCCAGGCCTGCGGCGGTGGCTGGGCGCAGGGGTGGATCGTGGTGCGCGTGGATGCTGCCGGGGCGCCGGTGGAGGTGCTGCGCCGCTATGGCCCCATGCGGGCACGGGTGGACACCGGCGCCAGTACGGTGAACCGGCTGCTGTTCCGGCCTGACGGCCTGTTGCAGGGGCCGCTGCCGGGTCAGCCGCGCATCGTGCTGGCGCCGGCCGCCGGCGCGGCGGGCGAGCCGCGCCACCTCATCGTGCATCTGGGTGGCAGCGTGCGAGTGTGTAATCCGGATCGGGACGAAGACTGTTGATGCGCACGCCTTCCTCACCGAAACCCGCTCGGCCCCCGGCGGGGGGCTTCAGTCTGGTGGAGGTTATGGTGGCCCTGCTGATCCTGTCGGTGGGGCTGCTGGGCCTGGCCGGGCTCCAGGTGCTGGGCCTCAAGCACACCGGCAACGCCTATTTCCGCACCCAGGCTACCCTGCTGGCCAGCGAGATGGCCGAGCGCATCCACGCCAATCCGCTGGCCGCCGTGCGTGGCGAATACGACTTCGATGCCATCGATGGCGGTGACCTGCCCCACTGCGACACGCCGCCGCGTCCGCTGTGCGCCATCACCGAGGCCGGCCAGCGCGGCGACCCGAACTATGGCTGCACCACCTCCGCCGAGCTGGCCGCCTTCGACCTGTACCTGGTCAACTGCGGTTTTCCCGGCGACGACAGCCCCTTGGACGGTCGTCCGCCGACTCAGCGGTCCGGCATCGACGACCTGCTGCCGCTGGGCGCCCTGCGCGTGGCCTGCCAGGGCGCGCCGACCGTCAGCTGTGAGGTGCGTGTGCGCTGGGAGGAGGTGCTGGCCGAGCCGCGCGATGTGGACGGCGACGGCCAGCCGGACAACACCATCGGCCGCGAGGTGGCCATGAGTTTCGCGCCATGAGCCCGTTGGCTTGCCCACGCCGCCAGGCCGGCCTGACCCTGGTGGAACTGATGGTCGCCCTCACCATCGGCCTCATTCTGCTGGGTGGCGTGTTGGGCGTGTACCTGTCCAGCAAGCGGACCTACCGGGCGCGTGATGGCCTGTCCCTCGTGCAGGAAAACGGTCGCATCGCCCTCACCCAACTGCGGCACGGCCTGCAATGGGCCGGCTACCCGGCCTTTGCCGGCATCCGGCCGGTGCTGTCGGCGGACGTGGCCCTGCCGGGCGAGGCCAACCTGGCCCCCAGCGGCGACGGCGTCAGCGATGTGCTCACCATCGCCTATCTGCCCCTGGACGCGGCCCACGAGCGTGACTGCCTGGGCCAGCGGGGCACCGTGCCCGTCGGGGGCAACGACATGGTGGTGAGCAGTTACTTCGTGCAGGACGGCCAGCTCCGATGCCGCGGTAGCGGCAACCCGGCCGCCCAGACGCTGGCCGAGGCCGTGGACGCCATGCAGGTGCTGTATGGCCTGGACGACAACGGCGACGGTTACGCAGACAACTACCGCAGCGCGGCGCTCATCGATGCCACCGGAGCGGGCGGCTGGGACCGCGTGGTCAGCATTCAGGTGGCGTTGGTCGTCAACAGTGTGGTGCCGGTCAAGGAATTGCCGCGAATCGACCGATTTAATCTGTTGGGAGAGGCGTGGCAAAGTGCCGGAGAAGACCGCGTGGCGCGGCGCGTGTTCACCACCACCGTGCCGCTGCGCAACCGGCTACCCCTGTGCCTGGACTGCAATGGAGAATGAAATTCGCCAAGTCGTTGTCGGTCGTCAGCGGGGCGCGGTGCTCGTCGTCGGCCTGCTCATCCTGCTGGTGCTCACCCTGCTGGGCGTGACGGCCATGAAATCCACCACCCTGGAAGAGCGCATCGCCGCCAACGACCAGTACCGCACGGAGGCTTTCCAGGCGGCCGAGTTCGGGCTGGCGCGCGGCGCCACCTACGAGGCCGTGGAGCGCTGCCTGGCTGGCGACTGCCGTAACGGCGTGGTGGTGGTGGGACCGGACCAGGCCCTGCCCAGCCACCCCGGTGACGCCGGCCGGGCCACAGTGACCGTCACCATGCGCGAGGCCGGCACCATGCCGGCCACCGGCTTCAGCCAGGGCGTGGGGGGCGGGGCCGTGGTGCAGCTGCGCGTGTTCGACCTGGAGGCCAGTGCCACCGTGCAGGGCACCCATGCGCGCGCCGTGCACCGCATGCGGGTGGGGCGCATCGCCCCTGCCCAGTGAGCCGTCCGCCGGACGGAGGATGACAGACGCCATGAACCACCGGATCCTGACCTTTCCCTTCCTGCTGGCGGCGCTGCTGGCCCTGGCCGCGCCGGCGGCGCGCGCCGACGACACCGAGATCTACTTCGATGCCGACCTCAACGCGGCGCGCCCCAACGTGCTGTTCATCCTCGATACCTCGGGCAGCATGGCGCGCGCGCCGGACGGCAGCGAGCTGCCGGGCGGGGCCAACAACCCCGGCTCGCGCTACCAGATCATGAAACGCGCCCTGCTCAAGGTGCTGCGGGACGTGCCGGACAGCCTCAACGTGGGACTGGTCAACTATGGCGGCCACGGCGAGAAGGCGGTGGCCAACGGCATCCGCTACCCGGTCACGCCCATTTCCGGCACGGTGCGTGCCGAGCTGGCGGACGTGGTGGATGGCTTCAAGGTGGGTGGCTACACGCCCATTGTGCAGGCGCTGTACGAGGCGGCCCGCTACTTCCGCGGCATGGACGTGGACTATGGCCTGTCCGGCAACCCCGAGCGGCAGGCCAATCCGGCCAGCTACGAGGGTGGCCAGACGGTGACGCGCACCATCACCCGCGACGAGTGGTGCAACAACACTCAGGGCAAGTGTGCCGGCAAGCCCATCGACACCAGCCGCTGCGTGTCCGGCCACACCAATTGCCAGTGCGAGAGTTTTGATGAGGCCGGCAACTGTGCCCACTTCACCTGTAGCGGGCCCGTGCAGGAATCCTGCCCCTACCCCGTGGAGGAGACTGTCACCGAGCTCACCGGCGCCAAATACAAGAGCCCCATCACCAATGCCTGCCAGCACAACTTCGTCGTATTGCTGTCGGACGGTGAGCCGGACGACGGCCACGGCAAGCCCCTGCCCGGCCAGAACCTCACCGACCCGATCATCTTCAACAAGCTTCGTAATGCCCTCGGCATCACCCAGTGCCAGGCCCAGCCCCCGGGGCTGGAAGACGGGCGCTGCGGGCCGGAGCTGACCGCCTTTCTGGCTCGCGAGGACCAGGCGCCCGACCTGGAGGGCCAGCAGACCGTCGGCACCTTCACGGTGGGCTTCGCCGTCGGCGGCAACGGGCAGGACTACCTGCGCCGGCTGGCCAACCTGGGCCCCGACGCGACGGAGGGCGACGGTTTCTTCACCGCCGACAACGAGGACCAGCTGGTGCAGGCCTTCGCCCGCATCCTCACCGACATCAATGCCACCGCCAACGGTTTCACCCCGCCCGCGCTGGAGGTGGATCCCAAGGATGGCCTGACCAACAACGGCTATGTCTATCTGAGTTTCTTCCGTCCGGCGCGCACTGCCCACTGGCTGGGCAACCTCAAGAAGTACCGCTTCGATCTGGCCGCCGATCCGCCCGTGCTGCGCGATCGCGACGGCCATCCGGTGCTGGATGCCGACGGCCGCATCGTGCCCACCGCGCGCGGCTTCTGGCTGGCACCGGGGGCGCCGCCCGATGGCGGCGACATCACTGCCGGCGGCGCCGCCCACCGGCTGGGCGCCGGGCGGCACATCTTCACCACCGACGCCGCCGGGGGCGCCCTGGTGCCGCTGGTGCCGGCCAATGTGCCGCCCGCCGCGCTGGGCCTGAACGCCGGCGACCCGCGCTACACCACCGCGCTGCGCTTTCTGCAGGGGCTGGATCCGGCCACTGGCACCGCCCCGCGCCAGCAGTTGGGCGACATCCTGCACGGCCGTCCGGTGGTGGTGCACTATGGCGGCGGCCGGTCGGTGGTGTTCGTGGGCACCAACGAGGGCTACCTGCACGCCTTCGACACCACGGATGGCACGGAGCGCTTCGCCTTCATCCCCCGCGCCCTGCTGCCCAACGTGCCGGACCTGCTGTCGCCCGACCCCGACGTGGCCCACCCCTACGGGCTGGATGGCCCCATCACCGTGTGGCGCAACGACATCGATGGCGACGGGGCCATCGAGCCGGGTCAGGGCGAGTTCGTGTACCTGTACGTGGGCATGCGGCGCGGCGGGCGCAACTACTACGCGCTGGACGTGAGCGACCCCGATGCGCCGCGCCTGCTGTGGGTGATCCGTGGCGGTGAGGGTGATTTCGCCCGCCTGGGCCAGACCTGGTCGGCGGCCGTGCCGACCCGCCTGTGGCTGGGCAACGCCAAGCGCGACGTGCTGATCTTCTCCGGTGGCTACGATCCCAACCAGGATCCACGGCCCGGCCAGCCCGACACGCGCCGCGACGACGCCATGGGCAACGCCCTGTACGTGGCCGATGCGCGCACCGGCGCGCGCCTGTGGTGGCTGGGCCCGGCCGGCGCCGATCTCGACTTGCCCACCCTGCGCAACAGCATCCCCGCCGGCCCGCGCGTACTGGACGTGGACGGTAACGGTATCGCCGATCGCATCTATCTGGCCGACACCGGCGGGCGCGTGTTCCGCATCGACCTGCCCGACCCCGACAATCGCCTGGTGCAGTCCGGCGACCGCCACCTGCCGCAGGCCTTGCTGCTGGCGGAGCTGGGCGGTGACGATGTGGCCGACAACCGCCGCTTCTACTATGCGCCGGACGTGGCCCTGCAACGGGCCGGCGGACGGGTGTTTTTCTCCATCGCCCTGGGCTCCGGCTGGCGCGCCCATCCCCTAGCGCAGGGCGCGCAGACCGCCCAGGACCGCCTCTACGTGTTGCGCGACAGTCATGTGTACGGCATCCCGCTGCCGGGTGCGGCGCCCCTCGGCCATGCCCAGCTGCGCGACGTGACCCAGGGCAGCCCGGCCGACCTGGGCGAGGCGCGCGGCTGGTACATCGACCTGCGCCGGGCGGGCGGAGAGAAGGCCCTGGCGCGCGCCGTGACCGTGGACGGGCGGGTGTTCTTCACCACCTTCCAGCCCAACACTACGCCGCCTGCCGACGTGTGCGCCATGGCCGGCCACACCGGCCGCATCTATGCCCTGGACGCGCGCAGTGGGCGGGCGGTGATCAACTTCCACGACCTGGGCGGCGACGACGCCCTGGACCTGGCCGACCGTGCCTTGGCCGTTGCCACCCAGGACATCCTGCCCGAGGTCACCGTGAGCGTGACGCCCGGCGAGGGTGGTCGCGTGCGGCTGGGCATCGATGTGGGTGCGCGCCTCGATACGCACATCGACACGCCGGTGCTGGACGGTCTGCTCAAGGTGTACTGGGAGGGTGAGGAATGAGGCCGCCGCGCTCCGCAGCGACTGGTTTCAGCCTGGTGGAGCTGATGGTGGTGGTGGTGATCCTGTCCATCCTGGCGGTGTTCGGCTACTCCACCTACGTGCGGCAGGTGGTCAAGTCCAACCGCGCCGAGGCGCGCATCGCCCTGCTGGCCGAAGCGGCCCGACAGGAGCGCTACCGCAGCGAGCACCTCAGCTACGCTGCGGACTTGGTCACCCTGCGTGCCCTGTCGGCGCAGGACCAGGGGCGCACCATCCTCACCGAGCGCGGCCACTATGTGCTCACCCTGCGTGCCACGCCGGACGGCTGCGACGGCACCGCCGCCAATCCCTGTGACGGCTTCGAGGTCATCGCCACCGCCGCGCCGGGCGACATCCAGCAGCG
>JALVPS010000124.1 GCA_027031685.1 Gammaproteobacteria bacterium
TCCTGGGGGCCGGCTCGGCAGGCATGTCCGCCTGCGCGGTGGCCGTGGCCCTGGGCGCCGCCGTGCAGGTGCTGGACATCGACGAGGCGCGCCTGGCCGCGCTGCGCCCACAGTGGCCCGGGGTGGAATTCCTGCCCGCCAGCCCGGAGCGGGTGGCGGCGGTGGTGCCGGCCGCCGACCTGCTGGTGGGGGCGGTGCTGGTGCCGGGCCGCCACGCCCCCCACGTGGTCGGCCGCGAGCTGGTGGTGGCCATGGCCCCGGGGCGGGTGGTGGTGGACATCGCCATCGACCAGGGTGGCTGCATCGAGACCTCCCGCCCCACCACCTGGGACGCGCCCGTGTTCCACGCCGAGGGCGAGCTGCACATGGCGGTCACCAACATGCCCGGCGCCGTGCCGCACACCGCCACACAGGCCCTGTCGGCGGCCGTGCTGCCCTGGGTGAAGCGATTCCTGGCCGGCGACTGGCAACACGACCCGGCCCTGCAGAGCGCCCTCAACGTGGCTGGCGGTGAGTTCCGCCACCCGGCCATCCGTGCCGAGATGGCAGAGGCGGGGCGCTGAGCGCCACCCACCGTGGCCAGTGGGGGCTGGCGTTGTATAATCAAGCAATTGACAACAGAATCTAAGAAATGGCTTCAGCATCCAAACAGGCCGTGCGGCGCAAGGCGGGGGGGCAGGTGCTCCCCTTGCAGGTGTCGCGTGGCGTGCGCGAGGCCCTGCTGCTCGCGCTGCTCGCCCTGGCACTCTTCCTGCTGCTGGCCCTGGCCAGTTACGACCGCGCCGACCCGGCCTGGTCGCACACCGGCCTGCGCCACGGTGCCCTGCACAACTACGGTGGCCTGGTGGGGGCCTGGTTCGCCGACATCGCCTTCTACGTGTTCGGGGCGCTGGCCTGGCTGGCGCCGGTCATGGTGGGCTACTCCGGCTGGCTGCTGTTCTCCGGCCGGGGCGAGGACGGCCGCCTAGACCTCTCCCTGCTGGGGCTGCGCTGGCTGGGCTTCGTGATCACCGTGCTGGCCGGCTGCGGGCTGGCGGCGCTGCACTTCAGCGCCCCGCAGTTGCCCATGGATGCCGGCGGGCTGTTGGGCCTGGGGCTGAGCGACCTGCTGCGCAGCGCACTGGGGATGGTGGGCTCGACCCTGTTCCTGCTCACTGCCTTCCTGGTTGGTCTGACCCTGTTCACGGGCCTGTCCTGGCTCACCGTGCTGGATGTGACCGGGGCGGCTGCCCTGCATCTGTGGGCCCGGATGTGGCAGGAGCTGTCCCGGCTGGAGGGGGCGGTGGAGGTGTTGCGTGCGCGCTGGGCGGCATGGCGCGCGGCCCGCGCCGCGCGGGCCGCCCCCGTGGCCCCGACCGTGCCATCGCCGGTCGCGGCGCCCGATCCGGCGCCGCCGGCCGGAAAGTCCAGGGGCAAGGAGAAGAAGGGGCGGGTGGCGCCCACCGTGCCGGACAAGCCCACCGTCACCGTCGAGGAACGGCAGATGCCACTCTTCCAGCTGCCGGCAGTGCCCGCCCCGGAGGGCCTGCCGGGCATCGAGTTGCTCGACCCGCCGGTGGCGCAGGACACCGGCTACTCGGACGAGGCCCTGCAGGCGCTGTCCGAGCAGGTGGAGCTGCGCCTGGCCGATTTCGGCGTGCAGGCCAAGGTGGAGTCGGTGCACCCCGGCCCGGTGGTGACCCGCTTCGAGCTGATGCTGGCGCCAGGCACCAAGGTGAGCAAGATCACCGGTCTGGCCAAGGACCTGGCGCGCGCCCTGGCAGTGATCAGCGTGCGCGTGGTGGAGATCATCCCTGGCCGGCCCACCATCGGCCTGGAGATACCCAACCGCCACCGTGAGATGGTGTACCTGAGCGAGGTCATCGCCGCCGAGGCCTACCAGAAGGCCACCTCGCCGCTCACCCTGGCCCTGGGCAAGGACATCGGCGGCGCGCCGGTGGTGGCCGACGTGGCCAAGATGCCGCACC
>JALVPS010000125.1 GCA_027031685.1 Gammaproteobacteria bacterium
GGGGTGCTGCCGGTGGTCTATATCCAGAACAGCCTGACCCGCGCGCCGATCCCGATTCCGATCCCCGACCTCAACCCGCTGCAACCACCGCTGGGCGCACTGCCGACCCCCCTCGCCAACCTCGAGGTGCTGAAGGACACGGCCAAGATGAACCCCATGCAGGCCCTGTCGAAGGGATTGGCCGAGGCGGGCAAGTCGCAGGACGCGGTGAGCGGCAACGGCACGCTGAACGTACTGCGTTATGGCCGCATGCTCAAGGCGCGCCGGCTGGTGGGAGTGCGCGGCGCCGGCATCGCCTACGACGGCCTCTACTACGTGAAAAGGGTCAAGAGCACCCTGAAGCGCGGAGAATTCAAGCAGGATTTCGAGCTGACCCGCAACGGTCTCGTCTCCATCACGCCGAGGGTACCCGCATGACAGAACGCTACTATGGAAAATACCGGGGCATGGTCCTCAACAATATCGACCCGCTGCAACAGGGGCGGCTGCAGGTACAGGTGCCGGACGTGAGCGGTCTCGCCCCCACCACCTGGGCCATGCCCTGCGTCCCCGTGGCCGGACCGCAGAACGGCATGGTGGCCCTGCCGATGGTCGGCTCCGGGGTCTGGGTGGAGTTCGAGCAGGGCGATCCCGACCACCCCATCTGGGTGGGCTGCTTCTGGGGCAGCGCCGCCGAGGTGCCGGCCCTGGCCCGCGCCACCCCGCCAGCGATCTCCGCCATCACCCTGCAGACACCGCTGCAGAACGGTCTGACCATCTCCGACCTGCCGGGGCCCACCGGCGGCATCATGCTCAAGAGCGCCACCGGCGCTTCGCTGATCGTCAACGACACCGGCATCTATATCCAGAACGGCAGGGGCGCCGCCATCACCCTGGTGGGGCCCAGCGTGGACATCAACAACGGCGCGCTGACGGTGATCTGACCATGCCCGGACCACTACTCCATATCGGCGCCACTGTCCTCTGTGCCCACGGCGGCAGCGCCACCGCCACCACGCCCAACCCGCGCGTGCTGGTGGGCGGCCAGCCGACGGTGGTCATGAGCGCGCCGTGGGTGATCGCCGGCTGCCCCTTCAACGTATCCGGCGCCCCGTCCCCCTGTGTGACCGCGCAATGGGTGGTGGCCGCGACCCGGGTCTTCTCCAACGGCCAGCCGCTGGTGCTGATGGACAGCCAGGCGGTGTGCGCGCCCAACGGCACGCCACTGATGCCGGTGGCGGCCCAGACGCGCGTCGTCGGGAGCTGAATCATGACCCAGAGACTGCACTTCCCCTACCAGTTCGATGGCCGTGGCCGCAGCCGCGAGGACGACGAGGCCACCTGGATTCGCGGCCTCATCGAGCAGGTGCTGTTCACCACCCCCGGCGAGCGGGTGATGCGACCGGAATTCGGCAGCGGCCTGCACGAGCTGGTGTTCGCCCCCAACAGCCCCGAACTGGCGGCCACCGTGCAGTTCCTGGTGCAGGGCGCGCTGCAGCAGTGGCTGAGCGACCTCATTCAAGTCGAACAGGTGGAGGTACGTTCCGTGGAGGCCAGCCTGGCAGTGACCGTGGCCTACACCATCCTGCGCAGCCAGAGCCGCCAGCAGGAACAGTTCGAGCTGGGAGGCAGGCCATGATCTACCACTGCTGCGACGAGAACCGGCGCGCCGCCGTGGCGGCCCATCCCACCCTCAACGGCATCGACTGGCTGGAGGTGCTGGACCGCGATGCCCCAGAGGGCCTGCCGCGCCAGCGCAGTCTGTTGCTGCGCCTGCTCAAGCCGACACCCGCCGGGCTGGGAGTGGAGAACCTGCGCATCGAAGGCGGCGAGCGGGTGCGTCGGATCGGCATCGATTCGGTGGAGGTGGCCGCTGCCAGTGCCCACCCCGAGTTCAGCGGGTTGCCCGACGCCGAGCGGATCCTGGTGATCCAGACCGATCGCAGCGGTGACTACAGCCGCTACCGGCTGCGTCTGGT
>JALVPS010000126.1:0-368 GCA_027031685.1 Gammaproteobacteria bacterium
CCTGGCGGCTGACCCTGCCCGAGGCCGAGCCGACCCCCCCGCCGATGGCCCTGACCAGCGACGAACAGCAGGCCATCCTCGCCTACGCCCAGCGCCAGGGACAGCTCTCGCCGGCCCGCCGCGCCGAACTGGCCGCCCTGCTGCCCGCCCTGGGCGGCGCCGGCCCCGACGGGCCGCGCCGGCTGCTGGCCATCGCCAACTGGCTCGCCGGCCGCGCGGCATGAGACAGGCCCCCTTCGTCGCCCGCTACCGGGCCGAGTGGCAGGCCCTGGAGCGTTGCCTGCGGGACCGGCGCGCCGACTGCCCCGACCTGCCCCACCGCTACCGGCGCGTGTGCCAGCAGCTGGCCCTGGCGCGCCGGTAGCGGT
>JALVPS010000126.1:378-1957 GCA_027031685.1 Gammaproteobacteria bacterium
GCGCGCCGGCGCGGCTACGCCAGCCACCTGCAGGAGCGCCTCGGCCAGCTGGTGCTGCTGGGCCACCAGCGCCTGTATCGCCCGCGCCGCCCCCTGCTGCCGGCCATCGGCCGCTTCTTCACCCGCAGCCTGCCGCGCCGCGCGCGCGCCGAGTGGCCCTTCATCGCCGTCAGCGCCGCGCTGTTCTTCGGCAGCCTGCTGGCCATGCTCGTCGGCGTGCTGTTGCGCCCGGAGCTGGCCGAGACCCTGCTCGACCCGGCCGAGCTGGCGCGCATGGCCGACATGTACGACCCCGCCGGCGCCCTGCAGCGGGTGGGGCGCGAGGACGCCGCCGCCTCCGACCTGCTCATGTTCGGCTACTACCTGCGCAACAACACCGGCATCGGCTTCCAGACCTTCGCCGGCGGCCTGCCGGCCGGGCTGGGCAGCGTCTTCTTCCTGCTCTTCAACGGCCTGTACATCGGCGCCGTGGCCGGCTACGTGAGCGCCCTCGGCCACCTGCACAGCTTCTGGGGCTTCGTGGCCGGCCACAGCGCCCCCGAGCTGACCGCCATCGTCCTGTCCGGCGCCGCCGGCCTGCGCCTGGGCGCTGCCCTGCTGGCCCCCGGCCGACGCCGCCGCGGTCCGGCCCTGCGCCACGCCGCCCGCCCGGCCCTGGAGCTGGTGTACGGCGCCGCCAGCCTGTTCTTCGTGGCGGCCGGCATCGAGGCCTTCTGGTCCTCGCGCGCCGATCTGCCCTTCGCCCTCAAGCTGGCCGTGGGCCTCGCCCTGTGGGCCCTGCTGCTGGCCTGGCTGCTGCTGGCCGGACGCCGCCGTGCGGCTTGAGCGCCTCACCGTCGCCTTGCGCCCCCGCAGCGGCTGGCAGGCCATCGACCTGGGCCTGCGCATGGCCCAGCACTGGTGGCGGGCCGTGTGGCCGCCCTGGCTGCTGCTGGCCGGCGCCGTGCTGGCCGTCCTGGCCCTCGCCCTGGGCGACCGGCCCGGCTGGCTGCTGCTGGCCTTCTGGTGGCTCAAGCCGGTGTACGACCGCCTGCTGCTGTCCGTCTTCGCCCAGGCCCTGTTCGACAGCCCGCCCACCACCCGCCACACCCTGCGCCGGCTGCCCGCCGTGCTGCGCCGCAGCGGCCTGCTGCACGCCCTCACCCTGGGCCGCTTCCAGCTCGCCGCCAGCACCGTGCTGCCCGTGGCCCAGCTGGAGGGCCTGCGCGGCCCCGCCCGTCGCCGGCGCCAACGCCTGCTGCGCGCCGGCGACGACCACAGCTTCTGGCTGCTCCTGGCCTGCGGCGGCATGGAACTGGCCCTCACCGGCGGCCTGCTCCTGCTCGGCTGGCTGCTCATCCCCCAGCCCCTGCTGCCCGACGCCCTGGAACTGCTCAGCGCCGAACTCACCGCCCCCGACAGCCTCCTCTGGCTCGCCCTGGCCGCCTACCTGCCCGCCGTGCTCGTCATCGAACCCATCTACGTCGCCGGCGGCTTCGCCCTCTACCTCAACCGGCGCACCGACCTGGAAGGCTGGGACATCGAGCTCGCCTTCCGGCGCATGGCGCGGCGGCTGGGGGAGGTCGTGACGGGGGTGTTG
>JALVPS010000127.1 GCA_027031685.1 Gammaproteobacteria bacterium
CGTAGAGGCGGGCGTAGTAGGCATCCAGCTCGGCGCGGAGCTGGCGGCGGCGGGGGGCATTCCAGGGGAATGGGGCGAGTGGCGAGTCGTGAGTGGCGAGTGGTGGGCTGTCGCCGTTGGGCTCTCCGCTCGCTGCTCGCCATTCGCCACTCGCCATCAAGTCCTCGGCCCAGGGGCGCAGGTCCTCGGCGGTGTAGGTGAGCTCAAAGACGCGGGGGACGATGAAGTCGAGGTCGGCTGGGGTGTAGACATCGGGGGACAGGATGGGAAATTGCTTTAGATAGCCATAGGTCAGATGCGTACCCCCGACCTTTTGCCGCGCAACATAATCGAGAACCAGCATATTCAGATTGGCTAGCAAGGCAGCCCAAAGCCGAATATCGTCTTGCTCCACAAACATCAATGGAAAGGTATGCCCCACCCCCACCCTCGGCACCACGCCGGCGATGACGGTGCGCTCGTCGGTGGAGCGGCAGATGTCCCGCCACCCCAGCAGCCAGCCGCGCTTCCAGTCGCGGGCGACGAGGCGGGCCTCGACCTCATCCTGGGGCACCCAGTAGCGCGGGCGGGCGGTGCGCTGGGGGTCGGCGTGGTCTTCATCGGTGAAGTCACGGGTGATCTTGCCGTCCTCCTCGTATTCGGCCCAGCGGTGGTCGAACTGGTGGACCATCTTGGCCTCGTAGAGTGGCAAGTAGCGAGTGGCGAGTGGCGAGTCGGGATTCTCGACGAAGATATTGCCCACCAGGCGGTAGCCAGCGGACTCAAGCTCCTGCCGGGTACGGAACAGGCCGCTGTCGTTTGACATGTCGAACAGGCGTGCGAAATGGATGCCCCAGGGATTGGGCGTGGCGAACGGTGAATGGCGAGTGGCGAGTGGATCCCCCACTCGCCGTTCGCCACCCCCCACTCGCCATTCACCACTCGCCTCTCGCCCCTCGCCACTCGCCTCCTTCACCAGTACCGGCACCTTGCGGTAGATCTTTTTTGTCAGCTCGGCATCGCGGCGGCCGCGAAACACCGGGCAGGTGTGGGTGTTGGGATTGAGCAGATGGATGTCGGCGGCGGAGAGCTGGAAGTGGCGGCGCGGGTCGCGCAGGTGTTCGACCCGAGTGGCGAAGAAAAGAAAGTCTGCCTCCGGGCAATCGCTGCCGAGAGTGAGCAGGGCGAACTTCATGCGGCTGTCCACTGCCGGAAACAGCTTTTCCCGGTTCTCGAAGTCGTACAGGGCCGCGAGCCGGCGTTGGCGGGTGATGTGTTCGAAAAAGGCCTTGGTGGAGTCGTCGGTGGCGATGCCGGTGGGGCAAATGAGCCCGGCGCGGCCGCCCTCGCCCATCAGATTCAGGAAGGTCTCGGCAAACACGGCATAGAGGTTCACATCCCCCACCCCGGTGAGGGGGAAACGCCCGCCGGTGCGCACGAACTGGCTGGCCGCCTCGGCGGCCTGCTTGGCCTGTTGAAATTCCTGGTACAGACGACGCATGGCCAGACGCACCCCCTCGGGGGCATCGGCGGGTGGCGTGTTCAGCACCTCGATCATGCGGCGGCGCGCTGCCGCATTGGGCGCGGCGGCGATGTCGGGGGCACGGCTGGCGAAGAACTCCTTTTCCTGGAGCTTGATGCGCTCCCACGGCGGATTGCCCAGCACACAATCGAACCCGAAGGATGGCGAATGGCTTGCAGCGAGTGGCGAGTCGTCTCCCCCCTCCCCATTCGCCGCTCGCCACTCACTACTCGCCCTTTCAAACACCTCCGGAAATTCGATAAACCAATGGAAAAAACGATGGCGCCGCGCCAGTTCCTCGGCCTGCGCCGCCACCCGGATTTTTACCACCCTGCCCATGCGCCAGGCGTTCAGATCCTCACTGGTGGGCACCGCATCGATCGTCTCCAGCCGCTTGGGGGCGAAGAAGGCGGCCACGAAGAGGTCGGCGGCCACGCGCTGGTGGCGGCAGGCGTCGCTCTGGCGCGCCGTCTCCCAGGCCCGGCGCTTCTCTTCCACCTGCTCCGGGGTGTCCTCGGGCATCCGGTTCAGATCGACAGCGCAGAGACGCGGTTCGGCCCCGGCCTCGCCGAAGTCCAGGGCCATGACCCCGCCTTCGCGGGCGGCCTTGTTGGCCTTCTTCAGTTGGGTGGCGGCCTTCTTGTCGTCACCGGTAAGCGGCTTGTAGGCGGCATCGGGGATGCCTCCCTCGAGCATCCTGGGGTCGAGCACGCCCACCAGGGCGTTGCCGCAGCGGATGTGGGCATCGAGAAAGCCCAGCGGCTTGCCCGGCTCCACCGTCTCCAGCCAGAGGGCGGTCTTGCACAGCTCCACCGCCAAAGGATTGAGGTCCACGCCATAGATGCAGTGGGCCACCACCTCGCGCAGGGCGTGGCGGTAATCGGCCTCGGTGGGCTGGTCGGCGCCAGCGCGCAGCCGCGCCACCTCGGCGGCCAGGCGGCGGGCGGCGGCGAGTAGGAAGTGGCCGGAACCCGCTGCAGGGTCCACGATCTTGAGATTGAGCAGGGCCTCCACCGGCTGCTCGCGGTGCGCTTCCAGGGTGCGCTCGATCACCGGCTCCAGGGCCGTGCCGATCAGCTCCTGCACCAGGCTGTCGGGGGTGTAGTAGCTGCCGGTGGTCTTGCGGGCGCTGCCACGCAGTTTTTCCTGTACCGGCTCGCTGCCCGGCTCCGGGTCGCCCAGAAAGGCGAAGCGCCAGGGGCGGTGCTCCACCTGCACCACCGGCACCAGTTCCAGCAGGCTCTCATAGACGCTGCCCAGCTCCTCGGTATCCATGTCGCGGTAGTTGATGCGCACCAGGCTGTGGCCGGACATGAACCAGCCCAGATGGAACAGCGCCTTGTAGAGGTATCGGTTACCCAGGCGAGCGGCGTCGAGATGCGGACACTGCTCTGCGGCGAACAGCCCACCGAGCGCCGGCTGACCCAGCAAGGACTGGCCGTTGCGAAAGCCCTCGAAGGTGATGCGGAGCTGCTCCCAGGCGTCGTCGTGGCGGTCGTGATAGCGGCGATAGCGGGCGCGCTCGCGCAGATGGCCCAGGCTGTAGCCCTGGCGGTAGAGTTCGCGGGTGGCCTCGTCGGCCTCGGGCAGCAGCACCAGGTCGCGGTCCTCGGCGGTGAGCAGGAAGAGGATGCGATAGACCAGGCGCAGCAGCTCCTGGAAGTAGCCCTCGGGGCCGAGTTCGCCCGCTGCCAGCGCCTGGCGCAGGCCGGCGTTGTCCGGGTGGGCGAGAAAGCCGCTGCCCAGCTCGCGCAGGGCCTGGGTGACGCCGACCCGCAGCTCGCCCAGGGCGCGCTCGCCTTCCTGCTGCCCCTGCTCGCGCCACTGCTCGAGGATGGCGCCTTCGGGGCGGCCATCCCGGGGCATCAGGCGGCTGTGGTGCAATAGCAGCCAGAAGAGGCTGAAGTCGGCGAAGTTGTCCTCCTCGAAGAGGCGCTGGAAGTCGAACTCCAGGTAGGCCGGGCGGGTCATGGCGGGGTTGTCGCGCAGCAGGCGCAATACCCGACCGTTGCTCACCAGCGCCCAGAGGGCATCCTGCTCGGCGTTGAGATATTCCTGGGCCAGCCCCTGGGGAGAACGGCGGCGGCCCTCCTCGCCGAAGCGGACATCCCCCCTGTCCAACTCCCGATCCGGCGTGGTGAGCACCAGGGGCACCGCGCCCTCGCAGGCCAGATGGGTGATGGGGAAACGGCGTTCGCCCTTGACCAGCGGCTGTGTATTGACCTGCACCCGGTAGCCGAGCACCCTTTCCAGCAGCGGCAACAGCCATTCATCGAGGGTGAAGCGATGCAGGTCGATGTCCCGGCGGTGGCGGCCCTGCTCGAAGGCCTCCCAGCGAGCGCGGGCAATGCGCCAGTAGCGGCCCAGCTCGTCCTTGATGGTGAGCCCCTTCTCGATGCCGTAGTCGCCCGGCTGCTGGTGGGGCAGTGCGTAGTAACGGGCCTTGTCCAACAGGGTCGGCGACAGCAGCGCCCCCTCCAGGCGCAGGCTTTCGTAGTCGAGGTGGGAAATAGGTTTCATCAGAACAGCTCCCGGTCGGGGACCAGCACATAGACGCCCATGACATCGGCGGGCAGTTGCGGCTGAACACGGTATTCACCGCGGGCTTGGGCCGCCTCGCGCACGCGGCGGTGGTCGGCCAGCACCTGCTCGGCGCGTTGCCGGGCCAGGGCGTCGAACTGGCTGCCCAGGTTGTCGAGCGCGCTCAAGGCGGTTTCGATCTCCCGGCTACGCCGCTCGGGGGGCATGTTGCGGCTCACCTCGGCCCGCATGAGCCTGAGGGTTTCCTGCGGGTTAAGGAGACGCGGGGGCTCATTGGCCTCGGTGACCACCGCCAGCGCCTCCTCGGCGAGCATGTCGCGGCGCTTGTCGCCCCGCCGCAGGCTGAGGCGGCTGCGCAGGCGCAACAGCCAGAGTACGCTGCGGCGCGCCACCTCCGGGGTGAAGATGGCGCCGGCGCGGGCCACCAGCTCCGGCTGCTCGCCACCCAGCGCCTGTTCCGCCAGATAGTCGGCCAGATGGCTCACCAGCGGATGGGTGCGGTGGATGAACATCGCGCCGGTCGCGCTCGGATAGTGAAAGTCGATCAGGCGCAGGTCGAGCAAATCGTCCGCCGCCAACCGCTCCTTCAACTCCGGCGGCAGATGTTGCAGCGGTGCATGCCAGCCGCCCCTGGGTTTCTTCTCCAAGGGGGCGCCCAGCCGCTCGCAGGCAGTGACCATGAAGCGCTCCACATCGGCCTCGGTGCCCAGCACGGCGTAGGCCTTCTGCCATTCGGGCATCACATGCTCCGGCTTGAGGCGCTGCTGGGCGAACAGGGTGCGGTAGCGCCTGGCCTTTTCGCGGGCCGATTCCCAGTTGACCTCCAGCAGATCCTGATCGAGGTCGGCGAAGAGATCCCGCTGGGCTCCCGAGCCGCCATGGCGATGCAGCATGACGCTCTGCATGATGGCCTGGGTGACTTTCTGGTCATCTTCGGGCACCGGTACGCTCACCCCCAGCGCCTTGCGGATGGCCTCGGCCTTGCGCTGGATGACCCGCAGCACCGCGCCGTCCACCGGGTTGTCTTGCCCATAAAGCATCAGGCATTTGACCCGCCCGGACTGCTGGCCGAAGCGGTCCACCCGCCCCTCGCGCTGTTCGTGGCGGGTGGGGTTCCAGGTGAGGTCGTAGTGGATCACGGCGTCGAACAACTCCTGCAGGTTGATGCCTTCGGAGAGGCAATCGGTGGCCACCAGCAACGGAGGCCTGTCGGATTCCTTGAGGGCCTCGATGCGCTGCTCGCGCTCGGTCGGGGTGTAGTCGCCGGTCACCACGGCCACTTCGTGGTCCTTGAACTTGCGCCTGAGTTCCTCGCCCAGATATTCCGCGGTGGCGATGTAGCGACAGAAGATCACCGGCCGGAAGCCCTCTTCCAGCATCTCGCGCAGCACTTTTACCAGCGCCTTGAGTTTGGGATCGGCGCCGCGCTTGAGGGCGCGCGCCTGTTCGATCATCGCCCGCAGGCGCTCGCGATCCTCCTCCTGCGCGGCGCCCGGCTCCACGTCATCGGCCGAGAGGCCCGCCTCTTCGGAGCCGTCGAGGATGCTGTTGGCGGCCAGCGCCTCCAGCTCCTCGGCCCGGGCTTCCTCGTCCAGGCCGGGGTCGGTGGCATTGGTCAGGCGGGTCTGCAAGGCGCGAATCGCCGCCTGCGGCGAGGAGGAGATGCAGCGCAACAGGGCCAGGGCGGCCCACCAGTTCATGCGCGCCTTGAGGGTGCCTTCCTGCTCGCGCTCCACCAGATCGCGGGCGTAGTCCAGCACCTCCTCGAAGAGGTTGCCCCAGGCGCCGGTGAGCCGGTAGGTGGCCTCGGCGGTGAGACGCTCCGGAAACAGGCTGCCCTCCTGCCATTCGCGGATGTCCTGGCGGCGGCGCTGCACGAAGTGGTCGGCCAGCCTGCGCCGCAGCGGGTCCTCGGCCCCCTTGATGCTGTCGATATGGACGAAGTCGGGATCGAGCAGGCCAAGCAGGTTCTTGAAGGCCTCCTCGTCGCCGCTGTGGGGGGTGGCGGTGAGCAGGATCAGGTGGCGTTCGGCTTTGCGCGACAGATCCTCGAGCAGCTCGTAACGGAGCTGCCGCCCCCGGCCCGAGCGGGCGCAGGTATGGGCCTCGTCCACGATCACCAGGTCGGGACACTGCTCGGCGAAGGC
>JALVPS010000128.1 GCA_027031685.1 Gammaproteobacteria bacterium
CTTGAGCACCAGGGCCCGGCGGCCGGTGCCATGACGGATCACGTCGCGCAGCATGGTGTTCATGATGAAGGCCACCTGGGGCGAGAGCACCCGCGGCGCGTAACGCCGGGGCTCGGGGCCCTGCAGGACCTGTTCCCGTTCGGCCGGGTCCAGCGCCGCCAGACGCGCCTCGGCGGCCTCGCGCAGGGCCTTTTCCTCGGCCTCGCGGGCCTGGCGTTCGGCCAGCTCCCCCGGGGTGGGCTGCGGTTCGGCCTCGCCGGCCTCGGCCCGGGCGGCAGCGGCTTCCTCGGCCCGCTTGCGCTCGGCCTCATCGGCGTCGGCGCAGGGCACGCAGACCGCGGCCGGGCGGGTCAGCATCACCACCCGGCCCTGGCTGTCGAGCACGTGGTCGATGAGCCAGGGCTTGATGCGATAGCCGCCATTGGCGAACACCGCATAGCCGCGGGCCAGCTCCAGCGGCGTCAGCTCCCCGGAACCGAGCGCCAGGGAGAGATCCCGGCGCAGGCTCTCGCGGCGGAAGCCGAAACGGCGCACGTAACGCACCGCATAGCCGATGCCGATGTCCCGCAGCAGGCGGATGGAGACCAGGTTGCGGGACTTGATCAGCGCCTGGCGCAGGCGGGTGGGGCCATAGAAATGGCCGCTGTAGTTCTCGGGCCGCCAGGTATCCTCGAGACCCGGGGCCTCGAACACCACCGGCGCGTCGTTGATGATGGTGGCCGCCGTGTAGCCCTTGTCCAGCGCCGCGGTATAGATGAAGGGCTTGAAGCTGGAACCCGGCTGGCGTTTCGCCTGGGTGACGCGGTTGAACTTGCTGTCGTAGAAGTCGAAGCCGCCGACCATGGCCTCGATGCGCCCGTCCTTGGGATCGAGGGAGACCAGCGCGCCGGAAACGGTCGGTTTCTTGGCCAGCCAGCTGCAGCCCCGTCCGGCACGGGCCACGTAGATGACATCGCCAACCTTCAGAATCTGATCCGCGCGCTCGAGTTCGGGGCCGAGATGGTTGTCGTCCACGTAGCGCCGCGCCCAGGACAGTTTCTCCCAGGGCAGCCAGGCCACACGGCCGTCGGCGGTCCAGGCCCAGGCCGCCCGTTCCTCCAGGGCGAAGACCACCGCCGGCTCCAGATTGCCGCTCGGCCGGTAGTCGGCGAGGACGGCTTCCCAGTGCGCCATGTCGTCGACATCCTCGCCCAGGAGCTCCACGTGCCCCTCAACGCCGCGATAGCCGTGACGACGATCGTAGGCCAGCAGATCGTCGCGCAGGGCGGTGTTGGCCGCCCGCTGGCGGGCCGGATCGATGGTGGTGTAGACCTGATAGCCCTCGGTATAGGCGGCGCTGCCGAAGCGGCGGACCATGGCGGTGCGCACCATCTCGGCCACGTAGGGCGCCTCCAGATCCACTTCCTGGCCATGGACCTCGGCATGCACCGGATCGGCCAGGGCCGCCTGGTATTCCTCGTCACTGATGAAGCCGAGGCTGTGCATGCGCCCGAGGACGTAATCGCGGCGCACCCGTGCCCGCTCCGGATTGACCACCGGGTTGTAGCGCGAGGGTGCCTTGGGCAGGCCGGCGATCATGGCCATCTCGGGCAGGGTCAGCTCGGCCGGGGACTTGCCGTAATAGACCTGGGCGGCGGCGGCGAAGCCGTAGGCCCGCTTGCCGAGGTAGATCTTGTTCAGGTACAGCTCGAGGATCTGCTGCTTGCTCAGCTCGTCCTCGATCTTCAGGGCCAGCAGGATTTCGTTGAGCTTGCGCAGATAGGTCTTCTCGCGGCTGAGGAAGAAGTTGCGGGCCACCTGCATGGTGATGGTGGAGCCGCCCTGCCCCTTCTCGCCGGTGCGGATCAGGTGGAAGGCGGCGCGCAACAGCCCCTGGTAGTCCACGCCGGGATGCTCGAAGAAGCGGTCGTCCTCGGCGGCCAGGATGGCCTGGATGAGCCGGGGCGGGAATT
>JALVPS010000129.1 GCA_027031685.1 Gammaproteobacteria bacterium
GGCAGGGTGCCCAGACCCATGTAGATGACGAGCGTGCCCCCCAGCCGCGCCAGGGCCTCCCAGTCGATGCGCTCCTCGCCGTCGGCGCGGGCGTGACCGGTGAGAAAGGTGACGTGCTGGGTGTGGTTGCGGTGGGTGAGGGGAATGCCGGCCAGCGAGGCGGCGGCCCCGGCCGTGATGCCCGGCACCACCTCGCAGGGGATGCCGTGCCGGCGCAGGAAGGTCACCTCCTCGCCGCCGCGTCCGAACAGCACCGGGTCGCCCCCCTTGAGGCGCACCACCGTCTGGTGGCGGTCCGCCAGCTCCCGCAACAGCTCGCAGATCTCTTCCTGTTTCAGCACGTGGTGGCCGGGCGCCTTGCCGGCGAAGATGCGGCGCGCGCGGGCGGGAATGAGGCGGCGGATGGCGGGGGAGACGAGCCGGTCGTACACCACGGCGTCCGCGGCGCGGAGGAGCCGGTGGGCCCGCAGGGTCAGCAGCTCCGGATCACCAGGGCCCGCACCCACGAGCCAGACCTTTCCTCCCATCACCGTTACCCCTTCGTTGTTGAATTCGGACGACGGAACAAAGCCCGGGCGGCACGCGTCCGCCCGGAATTCCGAAGAGCGAGCGGCACGAGAGCAGAGATCAGCCGGCGAGTCGGAAAACAGGCATGGCAGAAACCCGTCTCCGTGATGCGCGCAGCCGTCGCCACACTCGCGAAGCATCGTACTGCCGGGCTTGTTTTCGGATCATTGACCCATGTCAAGAAAGCTCCGGCGCGCCTGCGCAACCCTGATGCTGCGGCATTGGCACCCGGTGTGACCGCGCGGTGGACCAGGGCGGCGATGCAGGCCCGAAAGCCAGCCCATGAGGGCCAAAAATCACGCTTGACCTGCATCAAGGACTTGAAAAAACGCGGCTCTATAGACTGGCAAACGGCGGCATGACCCCCTGTCGTTGCAATTTCCGCAGGTCGCACCGCCGGTGGCGAAAATGCCGTTCGGCCCACTGCCACTGAAATGGAGGAGACGCCTGATGCATTACCTTGAGCCCTCGGTGTTTCTGACGATCTTCCTGTCGGCGGCGCTGGTGATCCTGCTCGGCACGGCCTATGTGAGCATCTACACCTTGGTGAAGATCCGCTGGCTGCGGCCGCAGATGATGCCCCTGGGATACCTATTCTGGGTGTTTCAGGCCATCAGCATGTACGTGCTGGGCGCGGCGGTGAAGAGCGAGCCGTTCACGCAGAAGGTGCTGTTCGGCGCGATGGTCGGTTATCTGATCATTCCCCACGTCATCTATTTCCTGGTGCAGCGCACCCACGAGGCCTGCGAAACATAACCAATCATCAACATTGTCAAGACGAGGTGAAGCGTGGAAGAGAAACCTGTATCGGTATGGAGCAGCGTCCGATTCTGGCGTCGATCCGCCGGTTGGGTCACCGGTGTGGCCTCGGCGCTGCTGATATGGCTGACGGTGGACACCATTCCCCAGATCTCCATGGGGAGCGCGGCGGATGTGGAGAACGGCGTCACGCGCCGCATTCCCTCGCCGGTGGTGATCAACCACAAGATCGGCTACGAGTATGACGCGCGGCGCGACCACGAGGTGCCGGTGATCGGCGAGAAGGAGCCCTTCTTCGGCCGCAGCGACTACAGCGAGGAAGAGGCGATGGCGCTGCTCAAGAAGGGCAAGCTGACCGTGCAGGCCAAGAACTGCATGGACTGCCACACCCTGCTCGGCAACGGCGCCTATTACGCGCCGGATCTGACCAAGGCCTGGCTGGACCCGTGGTGGGCCGATGGCGGCATGTACCGCCAGATGATCGGCAAGCCCACCCGCGAGGAGGCCATGGCCGAATTTCTGCAGCACCCCGACAAGTACCCCAGTCATGCCCGTCGCATGCCCAATCTGGGCATCACGCCTGAAGAGGCCAAGGCTGTCGTCGCCTTCCTGAAACACATGGCAGCCATCGACACCAACGGGTTCCCGAGAAATTTCGCCAAGATCAAAGGAGGCGTCGATGCTAAGTAAAGTCATGCGCGTTCAGTGGGAGTCGCAAAAGCTGGCGATCAAGTATTTCCAGGTTGCGATCATCCTGTTCGGTGCCCAGCTGCTGTTCGGGCTGCTGGCCGGCATCCAGTATCTGTACCCGTCCTTCCTGTTCGGCGTGCTGGATTTCTCCATCAACCGCATCGTGCACATCAACGCCATGGTGGTGTGGATGCTGTACGCCATGATCGGCTCGGTGTACTGGCTGCTGCCGGACGAGACGGGCATTGAGACGGTGGGCGTGAAAATCGGCACGCTGCTGTTTTATATCCTGACGGCCGCGGTGGCCGTGGTGGTGCTCGTCTATCTGCTGGTCCAGGTGGGTCCTGGCACCGACATGACCATCTGGCTCATCACCGAGGGCCGTGAATACATCGAGGCGCCGCGCTGGGCCGACATCGGCATCGTGGTGGTGGTGCTCGGCTTCCTGGCCAATGTCTATCTCACCGCCTTCAAGGGTCGCCGCACCGGCATCATGACCGTGCTCATGTGGGACCTGCTGGCCCTGGCCGGTCTGTACCTGGCCGGCATGTTCTTCACCCGCAACGTGTCCGTGGACCAGTACTGGTGGTGGTGGGTCATCCACCTGTGGGTGGAGGCCACCTGGGAAGTCTACGTGGCCGCCGTGGTGGGCTACGGCCTGATCAAGACCATTGGCGCCAGTCGTCGCATCGTGGAGATGTGGCTGTGGATCGAGATGGCCATGCTGTTCGGTTCGGGCATCCTGGGCCTGGGTCATCACTACTTCTGGATCGGCACGCCCGAATACTGGTGGGAGATCGGGGCGCTGTTCTCGGCCCTGGAGCCGGTTCCGCTGGTCGGCATGTTCGTGCACGTGATCTACGACTGGGGCAAGCAGGCCGGCAAGCAGCACGAGATCACCAACAAGCCCGCCTTCGGCTGGTTCGTGGTCAACACCTTCGGCAACTTCCTGGGTGCCGGCGTGTGGGGCTTCATGCACACCCTGCCGCAGATCAACATCTACACCCACGGCACGCAGTGGCCCTCCGCCCACGGTCACCTGGCCTTCTACGGGGCCTATGCCGCCATCCTGATCGGCATGATGTACCTGGGCGTGCAGGGCAAGTACGGCCTCAAGCAGCTGCCCTTCACCCGCGCCGGCAAGTGGGCCATCACCCTCATCACGGTGGGCGTGCTGGGCATGACCGTGGCCCTGACCATCGCCGCCTACGTGCAGACCATGGTCGAGCGCGGCGAGTGGGGCGCCACGTGGGAGGGTTATTTTGCGGCCCAAAACTCCACCTGGATGTTGCAGGCCTATGGCTGGCGACTGTTCATGGGCATCGTGACCTTCCTCGGCTTCGTGTTCCTGTTCTATGACCTGCTCACGGTGGGCAAGCGCGCTGAAGTGGCCGAGCGCGCCACCGCCGGCGCGGTCGCCGGGGCCGCGGTCGCCTGAGCCCGGGCCTTCCCTCCCGCCCGCGGGCGGGGGGGACGCCAAGAATTCACAGATATTTGGAGGTTGAAAAATGATCGAACCGTTCCATGACATCGTCCCGAGCTTTTTCGGCACGCTCAACCGCGGGCCGTTGACGCTCACCATCTTTCTGCACTCGCTGATCGTGCTGCCCATGTTCTTCATCTACTTCTCGGAGAAGAAGCGGTTGCAGCGCGGCGAGGGCGACGACGAATAGGCATTGAGATGGGTGGCGCCGGCACCGCCAGGTCCGGCGCCACCACGGGATTTGGGAGAAAGTTTTTTGTTCGCCTGATCGGTATCCTGTGGTGTGGGGTCAGGCGGTTTTGTGTTGTTCGATGATGAGGAGGTGCCATATGAAAACAGGCGTGAAACTGGCCCTGGCCATGTCCGTCGCGCTCGGCGCCTCGTCCCTTGCCGCGCAGCAGGCGCGAGCGGGTGACGAGGTGAAACTTTCGCCGGAGGAAATGAAACAGGCGACGCAGATCTATTTCGATCGCTGCGCCGGCTGCCACGGCATGTTGCGCAAGGGAGCGCTGGGCCCGAGCCTGGAACCCAAGAAAACCCGTGCCATGGGGACACAGGCCCTCGAGTACATCATTTTCAACGGCACGCCGGGCGGCATGCCGGACTGGGGTGCCTCGGGCGAGATGACCCGGGAAGAGACCAAGCTCATGGCGCGCTACATCCAGGTGGAACCGCCGCCGCCGCCCGAGAAGAGCATCGCGGACATGAAGAAGAGCTGGAAGGTGCTCGTGCCGGTGGACAAGCGTCCCACCAAGCCGGAGACCGACCGCAACTGGAAGAACTACTTCGGCGTGGTGCTGCGTGACGTGGGCAAGGTGGCCATCGTCGACGGCGACAAGAAGGACATCGTCAACGTCGTCAAGAGCGGTTTCGCCACCCACATCCTGCGGACCTCCAAGTCCGGCCGTTACATGTACGCCATCGGCCGCGACGGCAAGGCGTCGGTCATCGACCTGTGGATGAAGGCGCCGCAGAACGTGGCCGAGATTCGCGTGTGCAACGATGCGCGTTCCATCGATACTTCCAAGTACGAGGGCTATGAGGACAAGCTGGCCGTGGTCGGCTGCTACTGGCCGCCCTCGATTGTAGTTCTGGATGGCGCAACTCTGGAGCCGAAGAAGATCGTCTCCACCGCCAGCTACACCTATGACACGGAGGAATTCACCCGTGAGGCACGCGTGGCGTCCATCGTGGCCTCCCACCGTGCCCCGGAGTGGGTCATCAACGTCAAGGAGACCGGCCAGGTCTGGCTGTACGACTACAGGGACGTGAACAATCCCACCATCACCATGCTGGAGGCCGAGCGCTACCTGCATGACGGCGGCTGGGATTCCTCCAAGCGCTACTTCCTGGTGGCCGCCAACGCCCGCAACAAGGTGGTCGTGGTGGATACCGAGGAGCGCAAGGTGGTGGCCATCATTCCCACCGGCGCCAACAAGCCCCATCCCGGTCGCGGGGTGAACATCAACCATCCCAAGTACGGCCCGCTGTGGGGTACCGGCCATATCGGCTCCAACTCCATCGTGTTCATCGGCACGGATCCGGAGAAGCACCCGCAGTACGCCTGGAAGATCGTCAAGACGGTCAAGCTGCCGGGCAAGGGTGGCGGCAACCTGTTCATCAAGTCGCACCCCAACAGCAAGTACATCTTTGCTGACCGGCCGGTGAACCCGGACCGCAAGCTGCAGACCCAGCTGTACGTCATCGACAAGGCCAAGCTGGAGGTGGTCAAGACCCTGCCCATGCCCAAGAAATTCCACGGTGAATTCGAGATCAAGGGCGGCAAGAAGGTCAAGATGCGCGGTCCGGTCCATCTGGAGTTCAATGCCGACGGCTCCGAGGTATGGACCAGCGTGTGGGGCAACAAGGAGCTGCCCTCCGCCATTCTGGTGTACGATTCGAACACGCTCGAGCTGAAAAAGATGATCGAGGACGACCGGCTGCGCACGCCGACCGGCAAGTTCAACGTCACCAACACCATGGGCGACATCTACTGATCATCGGACGATCGCGACCAGAGAGGGGGCCTTCGGGCCCTCTCTCGTTTCCGGGCCGAAAAAAATCCACGCCAATCCAGGGGAAACACCATGCGCCACCGTCTTGCACTCTTCCCGCTGGGCCTGCTCGCCATGCTGTGGTGCGCCACGGCCGCGTGGGCGGGTGACGGTTTCCGCGTGCATCAGCTAGAGGCCACGCAGCAGGGCGACATCTCCAGCGGCGAGCGGCTCTACCGGCAGCACTGCGCGGGCTGCCACCACGAGGACCGCATCGGGCGCACCGGCCCGCCCCTGTTGCCCCAGTTCCTGCGCCGCAAGAAGCCGGCCCGGCTGGAGGCCATCATCCGCCACGGCCTGCCGGCCACGCTCATGCCGGCCTTTCCGCAGCTCACCCGCCAGGACGTGGCTGCCCTCATCGCCTTTCTCAGCCGCCCGGCGGGGCACATCACCTGGGGGCTGGACCAGATCCGCGCCAGCCGCAGCACGGTGGAAGCAGAGGGCAAGGACCTGCACGTCCGCGACATCCGCAACGTCACGCCCGTGGTGGAGCGCGGCGCCAACCGCGTGTGGGTGGTGGAGGACGAGCGCATCCTGGACAAGTTCACCTTTGCCAACGTGCACGGCGGCATCAAGTACACGCCGCGCGGCGAGCGCTTCTTCGTGCCGGCGCG
>JALVPS010000130.1 GCA_027031685.1 Gammaproteobacteria bacterium
GCCTGCGCCAGCAGGCGGCGCAGGATGCGCCGCCCCTGTTCCGCCGCGCGGGCGATGTTGTCGCGGATGGCGTCCATGGTGATCTCGCCGTCGCCGCGGCCGGCGGCGCGGTTGGCGACGATGGCGAGGGTGGCGTAACACAGGCCCAGCTCGCGGGCCAGGGCGGCCTCGGGCATGCCGGTCATGCCCACGATGTCGCAGCCGTCGCGCTCCAGGCGGTCGATCTCGGCGGCGGTCTCCAGGCGCGGCCCCTGCATGGCGGCGTAGGTGCCGTGGTCCACGGCGTCGTCGATGCCCTCGGCCTCGACGGCGGCCAGGATGCGGCGGCGCAGTTCAGGGCAGTACGGCTCGGTGAAGTCGATGTGCGTGACGTGGTCGAGGCCTTCCTCGAAGTAGGTCTGGTGGCGGGAGTAGGTGTAGTCGATGATCTGGTCGGGGATGACGATGCGGCGCGGCTGCATGGCCCCGGTGATGCCGCCCACGGCGGCGAAGGCGATGAGGTGGCGGATGCCCAGGTGGTGTAAGGCCCACAGGTTGGCGCGGTAGTTGACCTTGTGGGGCGGGATGTGGTGGCGGTCGCCGTGGCGCGCCAGGAAGACGATCTCCCGGCCGAACAGGCGGCCGCGGGTGAAGGGGCCGGAGGGCTCGCCGTAGGGGGTGTGCACCACCTGCCGCTTGACGATTTCCAGCCCCTCCAGGCGGGTGACGCCGGTGCCGCCGATGATGCCGAAGGTGCTCATGCCGCCGCCTCCCCGCCGGACTGCGGCACGGCGTAGATGCCATTGGCGTTGCGCCATTCGTGGTGGATGTCCATGCCGAAGCCGAACACGTAGCGGTCGTCCACCTCCAGGGCGTGGTAGTCGGGCTGCAGGGCGGCGGTGGGCCGGTGGTGGTGCTTGCGCAGCAGCACGGCGCTCACCACCCGCGCCGCCCCCATGTCGCGGCAGAAGGCCGCCAGCGACTCGAGGGTGAAGCCCTCGTCGTAGATGTCGTCCAGCAGCAGCACGGTGCGCCCGGCCAGGGCGGTGGCCGGGCGGGCGATCCACACCAGCTCGCTGCCGCGCTGCGCGCCGCGGTAGCGGGTGGCGTGCACGTAGTCGGTGGTGAGGCGGAAGGCGAGGCGGGGCAGCAGGTGGCCGGCGAAGACGAGGCCGCCGTGCAGCACGGTGAGGGCCACCGGATGGCTGTCGGCCAGGTCGGCGGTGAGGCGCGCCGCCAGGCGATCCAGGGCGGCGTCGATGTCCCGTCGCGTGAAGACGGGCTCGGCCCCCGGGGGCCAGCCAGCGGGTGTGTCGGGGGGTGTGAGCAAGCCGTGCTCCCGTGGCTCAGTAGGTGAAGGTGACGGTCTCGTCGTCCATGGCCTCGCTGATCACGTAGGCCCCGCCCACGGTCTCCTCGATTTCCGGGATGAGGTCGTGGCCCCACAGGTCCAGGGTGGGCGTGCAGACCTTGAAGCGCACGCCGGCCTCGTGGGCGTCGCGGATGTATTCATATATGGAGCGGCGACCGTTCTCCTCCAGGAAGATGTTCTCCGCCACGCCCTTCTTGGCCAACTCGCCGGCGCGGCCGGTGAAGACGATCTCCACCTCGTACTCCATGGCGGCGGCCACCGTGGCCTGGAAGAAGGGCGCCCCCAGCTCGGTGGGATTGGACGGGTCGGTGTTGACCATCACGATGAGGAGTTTTTCCGCCATGGGCCGATCCCCGGCTGCGCCAGACAAGACGCGATTATAGTCCCCCGCCGGCGGCAGGGCGATGCCTCAGCGCGCACGTCCCAGGTAGGCGTGCAGGCGCTCCAGCTCGGCGCCGTGACGCTGGGCGGCCTCGTAGCCGATGGGGATGGCCTCGTTGGCGCGGTGGAACTCCATGAGCGAGATATCGGCCACGCGCGGCATGATGAGCAGGTCGGCGGGGTCGCCGGCCATGCGGCTGCGGGCGATGCGCTCGGTCATGATGTTGACGCTGCGCACGGCCACGTCAATGAGCGAAGGCAGCAGGTCCTTGTCCTCCTTGGGGGCGCGGAAGCGGTCCAGCATGCCCTGCAGCAGGTCGCGGAACCAGTCCTGCTCGGCCCCCTCGTCCCGCCCCTTCTCCGCCAGGCGCTGCTCGGCGCGGGCCAGTTGCGCCTGCAGGGTCAAATCGACGGCGATCACCACGTCCGCCCCCAGGGCGCGGCACAGGGACACAGGCACGGGGTTGACCAGGCCGCCGTCCACCAGCCAGCGGTCCTCCACGCGCAGGGGCGAGAACAGGCCCGGCAGGGCGATGGAGGCGCGGATGGCGTCCAGCAGCGGCCCCTCGCGCAGCCACACCTCGGTGCCGAAGTCCAGGTCGGTGGCCACGGCGGCGTAGGGGATGGGCAGCTCCTCCACCCGCAGGTCGTGCATGCCCTCGCGCAGGTGGTCGATGACGCGGTTGCCGTGGATGAGCCCGCCGGAGAAGCGGAAGTCCAGCAGGGCCACCACGTCCGACCAGCGCAGGCCGCGCACCCAGGCCTCCAGCTCGTCCAGGTAGCCGGCCACGTAGGCGCCGCCCACCAGCGCCCCGGCCGAGGTGCCGGTGACGATGTCCGGCACCAGGCCGTGCTCCTCCAGGGCGCGGATGACGCCGATGTGCGCCCAGCCCTTGGCGGCGCCGGTGCCCAGCGCCAGCCCCAGCTTCAGGCGGCGCGCCACGGCTCAGCTCCCCAGGGCGGAGAACCCCTTGACCTTCCTGATGTTGGCGTCCACGTGCAGGGTGCGCGTGGGGTACGGGATCTCGGCCCCGTGGCGGGCCACGATGTCGGCGATGCGCAGCAGGATGTCCTGGCGGATTTCATGGTAGCGGACCCAGTCGGTGGTCTTGGTGAAGGTATAGACCATGAACTCCACCGCCGAATCGCCCATGCGATTGAAATTGACGATCAGCGTCTGGCGCGTGTCGATCTCCGGGTGCTCGCGCAGCATGCGCTTGACCTCCTCGACGATGACCGGCATCACCTCCAGGTCCTCGTAGCGGATGCCGATGTGCTCGTAGATGCGGCGGTTGGTCATGCGCGAGGGGTTCTCCACGGCGATGGTGGTGAAGATGGAGTTGGGCACGTACAGCGGGCGCTTGTCGAAGCGGCGGATGCGCGTCAGGCGCCAGCCGATGTGCTCCACCACGCCCTCGATCTCCCGGTCCGGCGAGCGGATCCAGTCGCCGGTGGCGAAGGGGCGGTCCAGGTAGATCATGAGCCCGCCGAAGAAGTTGGCCAGCAGGTCCTTGGCGGCGAAGCCCACGGCGATGCCGCCGATGCCGCCGAAGGCCAGCACGCCGGAGATGGAAAAGCCCAGGGTCTGCAGGATCATGAGGGCGGCGGTGATGACCACCGTCAGGCGCAGCAGCTTGGAGATAGCCTCGATGGTGGTGCGGTCCATGCCCTCCTCGCGGTGCGCGCTGCGCGCCACGATGACCGCCTCCAGGTTGTGGATGAGACGGAACAGGAACCAGGCCAGCACGGCCACCACCACGATGTACTGCAGGGGGTCGAGCAGCGAGGGCGGTTTCTTGCCGCCCTCCACGAAGGCGATGCGCGTGGCGTACAGCAGCCCGATGGCCCAGGCCAGCACCCGCAGGGGGCGGCCGAGCGCCTCCAGCACGGCGTCGTCCCAGGGGTTGTGGCTGCGCCGGGCGCGGCGCCGCAGCTGGCCCAGCACCAGCCGCACCGCCAGGTTGACCAGCACCACGGCGAACACCACGGCGGCGATCTTGACGATGCTGCCGTGTTCGCCGGCGATCTGCTGCAGCGTGTCCCAGAGCGTCATGCCTGCTCTCCCTGTGGCCGTGGGGCGCCCATCATAGCGCGCCGGGGGCGGCGGCCGGCGTGGCGGGCGTCACCGCGCCGGCGTCACGCCGTCTCGTCCGCCAGCCCGGCCAGCGCGGCGGCGGCCGCCCGCCACTCGGCGGCGGCGTGCAGGGCCTCGCGCCGGGGCCGGGCGCGCGCCCGCATGGCCCCGCGCCGCGCCGCGGCGGCCGGGTCGTCCGCGCCGCGCAGCCCGTCCAGCACCGCCTCGGCGGCCGGCGGGTCGTTGCACACCAGCAGCATGTCGCAGCCGGCGGCCAGGGCCGCCTCGGCCCGCGCCAGCGGCCCGCCGGCCACCGCCGCGCCGGCCATGGACAGGTCGTCGCTGAAGATCACGCCGCGAAAGCCCAGCCGGCCACGCAGCACGTCCTGCAGCCAGAAGCGCGAGAAGCCGGCCGGCCGGTCGTCCACCGCCCGATAGACGACGTGGGCCGGCATGATGCCGTCCAGGCCGGCGGCGACGAGCTCGGCGAAGGGCCGCAGGTCGGCCGCCTCGATGGCCGCCAGGGGGCGCTCGTCCACCGGCACGGACAAGTGCGAGTCGGCGGCCACGTAGCCGTGACCGGGAAAGTGCTTGCCCACGGCGGCCATGCCGGCGGCGTGCATGCCGGCCAGGTAGGCGCGCCCGAGGGCGCTCACCGCCGCCGGGTCGCCGTGCAGGGCGCGGTCGCCGATCACGCCGCTGGTGCCGTAGTCCAGGTCCAGCACCGGCGCGAAGCTGAAGTCCAGCCCGGCCGCCAGCACCTCGCCGGCCATGGCCCAGCCGTGGCGGCGGGCCAGCGTCCGCGCGGCGTGCGGGTCGCGGTCCCACAGCGCCCCTAGCCGGCGCAGGGGCGGCAGGCGCAGAAAGCCGTCCCGGAAGCGCTGCACCCGCCCGCCCTCCTGGTCCACCGCCAGCAGCAGGCCGGGGCGGCAGGCACGCAGGGCGTCCACCAGGGCGGCCAGCTGCCCGGGCGACTCGTAGTTGCGCGCGAAGAGGATGACGCCGCCCACGCGCGGGTGGCGCAACCGCTCGCACTCCTCGGGGGTCAGCGCGGTGCCGGCCACGTCCAGCATGACGGGGCCGAGGGGCGCGACGTCAGCCATGGGCGGCCTCCGGGACCTCGGGCTCGGCGGGCCGCGGCGGCAGGGCCGCCGCCACCACCGACCAGTCGGCGCCAGGCCGCCGCGCCATCTCCGTGAGCACGCGCCGCCAATGACGCGCGCCGGGCTGGCCGCGGAACAGGCCCAGCATGTGACGGGTGATGGCCGTCAGCGGCACGCCGCGGGCCAGTTGGCGCTCGATGTAGGGGCGCATGGCCAGCACCACGGCGTGGCGGTCGGGCACCGGGTGGGCGTCGGCGAAGAAGCGGCGGTCCACCTCGGCCAGCAGGTAGGGATCGTGATACACCGCCCGCCCCAGCATGACGCCGTCCACGTGGGCCAGCTGGGCCGCGGCAGCGTCGAGGTCGGTCAGCCCCCCGTTGATGACGATGTCCAGCTCGGGATGGGCGGCCTTGAGGCGGTGCACGCGGCCGTAGTCCAGGGGCGGCACGTCGCGGTTCTCGCGCGGGCTCAGGCCCTGCAGCCAGGCCTTGCGGGCGTGCACGATGAAGCGCGTGCAGCCGGCCGCCGCCACGGTGGTGACGAAGCGCTCCAGGTCGGCCTCGCTGTCCTGCTCGTCGATGCCGATGCGGTGCTTCACCGTCACCGGCAGGCGCGTGGCCGCGCGCATGGCCGCCACGCACTCCGCCACCCGCTCCGGCGTGGCCATGAGGCAGGCGCCGAAGGCCCCGTTCTGCACCCGGTCGCTGGGGCAGCCCACGTTCAGGTTCACCTCGTCGTAGCCCCAGTCCTCCGCCATGCGCGCACAGGCCGCCAGGTCGCGCGGCTCCGCGCCGCCCAGCTGCAGGGCCAGGGGCCGCTCAGTAGGATCGAAGTCCAGATGGCGGGCGCGGTCGCCGTGCAGCAGCGCGCCGGTGGTCACCATCTCCGTGTACAGCAGCGCGCGGCGGCTGATCTGGCGCAGAAAGAAGCGGCAGTGGCGGTCCGTCCAGTCCAGCATGGGCGCCACGCAGAAGCGCCAGGGCGGCAAGGGCCGGGAGTCGGTCATGGGGGGTACGGGCAAGGAAAAATCCGGTCGCCCAGTATCGCAGATTCGCGCCCCGCCGGCTGCGGCGGCCCCAACCCGCTCTGCTAGAATCCAGGCCATGGCCCGCACCGTACATCGCCCCGCCCACTACGACGACCTGCTCGCCCTGCCGGAGCACCTGGTGGGCGAGATCATCGGCAGCGAGCTGCACACCCACCCGCGGCCCGCGCCCAGACACGCCCGCGCCGCCGCCGCCCTCACCGGCACC
>JALVPS010000131.1 GCA_027031685.1 Gammaproteobacteria bacterium
TCAAGGCGCCCGGCTTCGGTGACCGCCGCAAGGCCATGCTGCAGGACATCGCCATCCTCACCGGCGGCCAGGTCATCTCCGAGGAGGTGGGCCTGTCGCTGGAGAAGGCCAACATCGACGACCTGGGCCGCGCCAAGCGCGTCGTGGTCACCAAGGAGCACACCACCATCATCGACGGTGCCGGCAACCCGGCCGACATCAAGGCGCGCGTGGAGCAGATTCGCAAGCAGATGGAGGAAACCACCTCCGACTACGACCGCGAGAAGCTGCAGGAGCGCGTCGCCAAGCTGGCCGGCGGTGTGGCCGTCATCAAGGTGGGCGCCGCCACCGAGGTGGAGATGAAGGAGAAGAAGGCCCGCGTGGAGGACGCCCTGCACGCCACCCGCGCCGCCGTGGAAGAGGGCATCGTGCCCGGCGGTGGTGTGGCCCTGGTGCGCGCCCGCGCCGCCATCTCCGAGCTGCGCGGCACCAACGACGACCAGAACATGGGCATCCAGATCGCCCGTCGGGCCATGGAAGAGCCGCTGCGCCAGATCGTGGCCAACGCCGGCGGCGAGGCCTCCGTGGTGCTGAACGCCGTGGACAACGAGGCCGGCAACTACGGCTACAACGCCGCCACCGGCGAGTACGGCGACATGATCGAGATGGGCATCCTGGATCCCACCAAGGTGACCCGCTCGGCCCTGCAGAACGCCGCTTCCGTGGCCGGCCTGATCATCACCACCGAGGCGATGGTGGCCGAGATGCCCAAGGAAGAGGCCGCCGCGGCCGGCGCTGGCGCCGGTGCCGGCATGGGCGACATGGGCATGATGTAAGCGCCGCGGCGCACGCATCGGCCCACCGGCCAAAGCAAAAGGCCCCGGTCCGCAAGGACCGGGGCCTTTTTCATAGGTGGCTGCGCGGCGGCCGGCGTGGCCCGGGCCGCGCGAGAAACGATCAGGCGGTGAGCTTGCGCACCCCGCCGTCGGCGGTGCCCAGGATGAGCACGTCGGCCGGGCGGTGGGCGAAGATGCCCACGGTCACCACGCCGGGGATCATGTTGATGTCCGCCTCCATCTTGAGCGGCTGCATGATCTCCAGGTTGCGCACGTCGAGGATGATGTTGCCGTTGTCGGTGGTGAAGCCCTCGCGCAGCGCCGGCGTGCCGCCCAGCTTGACCATCTGGCGGGCCACGAAGCTCTGCGCCATGGGGATGACCTCGATGGGCAGGGGGAAGGCGCCCAGCACGTCCACCAGCTTGGACTCGTCGGCGATGCACACGAACTTCTCGCTGGCGCCGGCCACGATCTTCTCCCGCGTCAGCGCGCCGCCGCCGCCCTTGATGAGCTGCAGCTGGTGGTTGGCCTCGTCGGCGCCGTCCACGTACAGCGGCAGGTCGCCGGTCTGGTTCAGGTCCAGCACCGGGATGCCGTGGCCGCGCAGGCGCTCGGCGCTGGCCTCGGAGCTGGCCACGGTGCCGTCGATCTTGCCCTTGATGCGCGCCAGCAGGTCGATGAAGTGGTTGGCGGTGGAGCCCGTGCCGACACCCACGATCATGCCCGGCTCCACGTACTCGATGGCCGCCTCCGCGGCGGCGCGTTTCATGTCGTCTGCGCTGACGGTCATTGTCGTTCTCCTGCGTGGAATGGGCGGATCATACCCGCGCCGGCCGGTGCCGAAAAGGCGCCCCGGGCGCCGTTCATTTCCCCCCGCCATTCCGGTAAGGTGCCGCCATGCCCCTCAGGTACCTGGAAAAGATCCTCACCGCCCGCGTCTACGACGTGGCCATCGAGACCCCGCTGGACGACGCGCCGCGCCTGGCGCACCGGCTGGGCAACCGCGTGCTGCTCAAGCGCGAGGACCTGCAGCCGGTGTTCTCCTTCAAGCTGCGCGGCGCCTACAACAAGATCTTCCACCTGCCCGAGGCGCAGCGCCGGCGCGGCATCGTGGCCGCCTCGGCCGGCAACCACGCCCAGGGCGTGGCGCTGGCCGGCAGCCGGCTGGGCGTGCGCACCCTCATCGTCATGCCGCGCACCACGCCGGATATCAAGGTGGACGCCGTGCGCCGCTACGGCGGCGAGGCCGTGCTGTACGGCGACAGTTATGACGAGGCCTACCGTCACGCCATGCAGCGCGCCGAGCGCGACGGCCTGACCCTCATCCATCCCTTCGACGACCCGGACGTCATCGCCGGCCAGGGCACCATCGGCATGGAGCTGCTGCGCCAGCACCCGGACCCGCTGCACGCCGTGTTCGTGCCCGTGGGCGGCGGCGGGCTCATCGCCGGTATTGCCGCCTACGTCAAGTACCTACGGCCGGAGGTGCGCATCATCGGCGTGGAGCCGGACGACACCCCCACCCTGCACGCCGCCCTGGCCGCCGGCGAGCGCGTCGAGCTGGACGAGGTGGGGCTGTTCGCCGACGGCGTGGCGGTGCGCCAGATCGGCGCCGAGACCTTCCGCCTGGCGCGCGATCTGGTGGACGAGGTGGTGCTGGTACCGGTGGACGAGATCTGCGCGGCCATCAAGGACATCTTCGAGGACACGCGCACGGTCACCGAGCCGGCCGGCGCCCTGGCCGTGGCCGGCCTCAAGAAATACGTGCAGCGCGAGGGCCTGCGCGGCCAGACCCTGGTGGCCATCAACTCCGGCGCCAACATCAACTTCGAGCGCCTGCGCCACGTCACCGAGCGCACCGAGCTGGGCGAGGGGCGCGAGGCCCTGCTGGCCGTCACCATCCCCGAGCGGCCCGGCAGCTTCCGCCGCTTCTGCCACGCCATCGGCAAGCGCGGCATCACCGAATTCAACTACCGCTACGCCGACCGCCGCGACGCGCAGGTGTTCGCCGGCATCAAGCTCACCCGCGGCGCCGCCGAGAAGCAGGAGATCATCACCACCCTCATGGAGGCCGGCTACCCGGTCATCGACATCTCCGACAACGAGCTGGCCAAGCTACACCTGGCGCACATGGTGGGCGGCCACGCCCCGCAAGTGGAGGACGAGGTGGTCTACCGCTTCCTGTTTCCCGAGCGCCCCGGCGCCCTGCTCAACTTCCTCACCGCTCTCGGCGAGCGCTGGAACATCAGCCTGTTCCACTACCGCAACCACGGCGCCGCCCACGGCCGCGTGCTGGTGGGCATCCAGGTGCCCCTCGACGAGCGCGCCGAGTTTCGCGCCTCCCTCGACCGGCTCGGCTACCAGTACTGGGAAGAGACCGACAACCCGGCCTATCGCCTGTTTCTGGCCTGAGCCGCGCCGCGCGCCGCCGGTGCAGATGCCGCGGCTCGACACCCGTTCTAGGCCGGTCGCAGCGCGTAGCGCATCAGCCCCATCTCGAAGGGGTGGGCCAGGCCTTCGTGCCAGGGGTAGGCGCGCAGGCGGTACTGCACCAGGCCCTTGAGGCTGGTTTCGATGTTGCCGGAATAGATGGCCAGACCCTGGTCATCCTCGCCCACATGGATGAGCTCGCGGTCCTCGCGGGCCACGAAGCGGCCGTCCTCGTCGGGGGCGCCCAGCTGGCACACCACGCGCACGTCCTGCGGCTCGAGGCCGCCCAGCTGGACCAGGGCGGTGAGCACCAGCGGGCTGCCGTCCAGCAGGTGCTGCGGCGGGGCCTCGCCCAGCGCCAGGGTGACGGACGGCCAGGCCTCGCGCATGCGCCGCTTCCAGGCCCCCAGCTCGCGCGCCAGGCGGGCGTCGTCGGCGGCCAGCCGGCGCTGGTGGCGGGTGGCCACAGAGTAGAACTGGCGGATGTAGTCCACCACCATGCGCTCGGAGCTGAAGCGGGGGATGATGGTCTGCATGGAACGCTTGGCCATGCGCACCCACTCGCGCGGGTAGCCGTGGTCGTCCAGGTCGTAGAAGGTGGGAATGACCTGCTGCTCCAGCAGGCAGTACAGCTCGTTGGCCTCGGCCTGGTCGCGCTCGTGGGCGGGCAGGTTGGGGTCGTGCGGGTGGATGGCCCAGCCGTTGTCGCCGGTGTAGCCCTCGGCCCACCAGCCGTCGGTGACGCTCAGGTTGAGCACGCCGTTCATGGCCGCCTTCTCGCCCGAGGTGCCGCTGGCCTCCATGGGGTACTCGGGGTTGTTGAGCCACACGTCCACGCCCGCCACCAGCTTGCGCGCCAGGGCCTGGTCGTAGTTCTCCACCAGCAGGATCTTGCCGCGCCAGGCGGGGTTCATGGCGTGCTGGTGGATGCGTGTGATGAGCTCCTGGCCGGGGTAGTCGGCTGGGTGGGCCTTGCCGGCGAAGATGAAGATGATGGGCCGCTCCTCGTCGGTGAGGATGCGCCCCAGCCGCTCCATGTCGGTGAACAGCAGGGTGGCGCGCTTGTAGGTGGCGAAGCGGCGCGCGAAGCCCACCACCAGCGCCGTCTCGCCCCGCTCGCCCAGCCACTGGGTGAGGCTGGCGATCTCGTTCTCGCGCAGGCCGTTGCGGCGGTACTGGCGCACCAGCCGGCGCCGCACGTCGCGCAGCATGGCCGCCTTGCACTCGCGCCGCAGGCTCCAGAAGCGGTGGTCGGGCAGCTCCTCGATCTTGGTCCAGAACTGCTCGTTGGTCAGCTCGTTGCGCCAGTCGGGGAAGCGGTTGTCGAACAGGTTCTGCCACTCCATGGCCAGGAAGGTGGCGGCGTGCACCCCGTTGGTGACGTAGGAGATGGGGTTCTCCTCCGGGTCCAGCTCGGGCCAGATGGCGGCCTCGTTGCGCGAGGCCACCTGGCCGTGGATGCGGCTCACGCCGTTGTGGAAGCGCGAGCCGTGCAGGGCCAGGCTGGTCATGTTGAAGCCGTGCGTCTCGGTGGTGGCGCACCCCAGCGCCAGGAAGCCCTCGCGGTCCAGCCCCAGCCGCTCCGGCCACTCGCCCATGTAGTGCAGCAGCATGTCGGCGTCGAAGATGTCGTGCCCGGCCGGCACCGGGGTGTGGGTGGTGAACAGGGTGCCGGCGGCGGTCAGCTCCCAGGCGGTGGGGAAGTCGTGCCCGGCGGCCATGTGCTCGCGGCAGCGTTCCAGCACCTGGAAGGCGGCGTGGCCCTCGTTGATGTGCCACACGGTGGGCGCCAGCCCCAGGGCGCGCAGGGCGCGCACCCCGCCGATGCCCAGGCACAGCTCCTGCATGAGGCGGGTGTGCTGGTCGCCGCCGTACAGGCGGAAGGTGATGTTGCGGTCCTCCTCGCTGTTCTCCGGCACGTCGGAGTCCAGCAGCACCAGCTGGATGTGGCCCGCCTTGGCCAGCCACACCTGCAGGTGCAGCTCGCGGCCCAGCGGGTGCAGGGTGACGCGCAGCGGCCTGCCCTCGGCGTCGGTGGCGTGGCGCAGGGGCAGGTCGCCCAGGTCAGTGGTGTGGTAGATGGCCTGCTGGTGGCCGTGGGCGTCGATCTGCTGCGTGAAGTAGCCCTGCCGGTAGAGCAGGCCGACGGCCACGAAGGGGATGCCGAGGTCGGAGGCGGACTTGCAGTGGTCGCCGGCCAGGATGCCCAGCCCGCCGGAGTAGATGGGGATGCTCTCGTGCAGGCCGAACTCGGCGCAGAAGTAGGCGATGAGGTCCTCTTCGCGGTCCAGCCAGGCAGACAGGAAGTCGCGCATCTCCTGCTTCTCGTACAGCCGCGCGGCGGCCACCGCGCGCGAGAAGCGTGCCATGTAGGAACGGTTCTGGGCAGCCCGCTCCAGCTTCTGCTGGCTGACGCGGCGCAGGAACACCTTGGGATTGTGGCCGCAGGCCTCCCACAGGGCCGGGTCCAGGCTGGCGAACAGGGCGCGCACGTCGCGCTCCCAGCTGTAGCGCAGGTCGTTGGCCAGTTCTTCCAGGGCGGCCAGCTCGGGTGGGATGCGGGGAGAAATCTCCAGCTCGAAGATGGTCAGATCGTTGCTCATGGTGGCCCCTCCGTTGTTCCTCGGCAACCGGCCCGCAGCGGCCGGGTCGGGCGAGTATAGGGGGATTCGCGCGGCGAAGGCAGGACCTGTCACCCAGGTTCGGCGCCCCTGGGTGTGACGGGAGTCATTGTCGCCCTTTCGTTGTCACACCCATCGCGCCGTCCCGGCTCTTGAAGGAGCATTCGTCATGGACATCGCCCCCCCCCCCCCCCCCCCCCCCCCCCCCCCCCCCCGGCCCCCCCCCGCCCGGGCCCCCCCCCCGGCCCCCCCCCCCTCCCCCACCCCCGGCCCCGCCCGCC
>JALVPS010000132.1 GCA_027031685.1 Gammaproteobacteria bacterium
CGACTTGTCCCGGCGCACCGCCAGGTACACCCAGCGGGTGGCCCGGTCGATGGCCACGAACAGGTAGCGGCGCGGCGTATCTTCCAAAGCGGGCAGGTACTTGACGTCCACGTGGATAAAGCCCGGCGCATAGTGACGACGTGCTCGATCGGGGTCCTCACCTCGATTCTCGGCCCGCACCACGTTGATGTTGCCCACCCCGTGGCGCTGCAGCAGACGGTCCAGGGCAGAGCGGCTCATGCTGGCATGGATGAATTCACGCACCACCACCAGCAGGTCGTCCAGGGTCAGCTCCAGCAGGCGGCGTAGCGCCACCACCACCGCCTCCTGGGCGGGATTGAGGGTGGTCTTGAGGTGGTGCGGCCGGTGGGAGCCGTCCTCCACCGTGTCCCGGTTACGCCAGTGGCACACCGTGGACACCGAGATGCCGTACTTGGGCACCTCGAAAAACTGGGCTTCCAGCATTTTTGGCCACGAAAAATCAGTCAGTTACGCTGGGCTAGACGGCAAAATCGGAGGTTTTTCGAGGTCCCCACTTGTCGGCCAGCGCCCGGTTGCTCACCTCCGGCGGGGCGGCCTGGATGGCGGCGCGGACGCGGGGCGTGGTGGTGGCATTGGCGTGGATGCGATGGGCCATGGTCTCTACCTCCCGGACAACCCGTTGATCACCTGCTCGAACAGGGCTCGAGCCACGAACAGAGGATAGCTCCTCTGACTGATGGAATCATCCGGGACCAGACATATAGCTCATGCAACAGGGAGAGGTCACCTTCCGGCTGCCGATCCCCGAAAATCAGCCCTTGGCAGCGGGAAGGCCGTGAACGGTTACGCGCCAAGGTTACTCAGGTTCTGGCAGGGCCGCAAATCCAGAGAGGAACTCATGGATATGTCCGAGGTCCTCTGTCATGAAAATGCGACCGCTTGTCGGCATGGCGCTTCATGGCGCCAAGAGTGGTTGCTAAGCTAGAGTGGCGGTGGAGTAGCCTGGGTTTAGGCATTTCCTGTTGGCAGCATGTGTTTGTTGTCATGGGATGGCTGGTATGCGGTTCCACCGGCAGTGTATCGTCAATAAATCATAGGGAGGTTCCCAAAATAATGGCTTTTGGAATACTTAGGTGCCCTTCCGGGCCCCACTTCCGCTGGACTGCGCATTCTTTCCTGTTGTTGTTACTGATCTCTCTGTTGGGTTTGTCCCCTGCGGGGGTGGCGGGTCAGGTTCAGAACAATGCCGCCCGCATGGCGAAGATGCAGAAGGAGCATGCCCTGCTGATGCGGTTGGTCCGGGACGAGTTGGCCACCCATGAGACCGTGCGTAGTGGGCGCTGGAGTAGCCCCAACACCTGGAAGGACGGGAAGGTGCCCAACGACGGGGCTCGTGTCGTGATACATGCGGGGCACAGTGTAAGCATCCGTCGGCAGCTCGACAGCCGGTTGATGAGTCTGCGGGTTGATGGCCGTTTGTCATTCCACCCGGACGTCGACACGCGCTTGATCGTCGACACGCTGGTCACGACGGAGGGCAGCCGGCTGATCATGGGGACGAAGAAGCACCCGGTTTCAGCGGATCGGACCGCCACATTGATCATTTCCGATTACAACAATGGCGGCATGGTCACCAATGATCCCTCCAGTGCGGACTATGATCCCCTGCGAATCGGTCAGGGTGTGATCACGCATGGCAGGGTCGTGATCGCCGGCGCAAGGAAAACCCCCTATGTCGCGCTGGCCGGCAACGGGGTGTCAGCCGGGGAGAGTAGCTTGACGCTCGAGACGGTGCCGGAAGGTTGGCGGGTCGGTGACCAGCTCGTTGTGCTCGGCACCGATGAGGATGGTCATGGCGCGGAAAGCCGCAGGATCAGCTCCATTTCCGGGGCGCAGGTGGTCCTGGACGCCCCGCTCGATCGTGCGCATCAGGTGCCCGATCACACAGTGCCAGCGCCCAACATGAAGGTTCACGTGGCCAATCTGACGAGAAACGTTGTGATTCGCACTGATGCCTCGGTGGAGAACGACTATACGGACCGCCAGAGTCGCATTGAGCACAGCGGTCACGTGATGTTCATGCACAACAACGATGTTTCGATGCGTTATGCCGCCTTCATCGGATTGGGTCGCACCGACAAGAGTCGCCCCCTCGACGAGACTCGCTTCGATGCCAATGGTAATGTCACGCACGTGGGAACCAATCAGGCGGCTCGCTACCCGGTCCACTTCCATCGTGCCGGCTGGCAGGGTAAGCAGGCCTATGTGGAAGGGTGCGTTGTCGATGGTTCGCCTGGCTGGGGGTACGTCAATCACTCCAGCAAGGCACGCATGGTGAAGAACATTTCATGGAATGTGTATGGCGCGGGCTTTGTCACCGAGGCCGGTGACGAGCGGGGCAGTTTCATCGCCAACATGGCCATTGCCACCCAGGGCGTGGGGCGGAGTTCGGTGCGCGACTGGAAGGCGCGCGAGAGCGTCAATGACTGGGGGTTCCATGGCCACGGATTCTGGCTGAAGGGGCTGTATCTCGATTTTGTCGCCAATATCGTCAATGGTTCGTCCAATTTTGCCTATGGCATTGCACGCAAGACCATCGACGGCGTCACCGGTGTAGTCATCGACGACAACGGCACGGAAAAACCACGCTCGGAGATGGCGCTCAAAAAATTCGAGTGGAACATCGCCTATGGCAATGGCGGTGGTGTGTTCGGCATCATCAGCGGCACCCGGGACAGGACGACGGAAGTCATCAAGGGCATGTTGGCATGGAACAACTCGGGTGGCATCAGCTCCGGGTTTGCGCCGGCAGGGGAGTGGTTTTCCTGGTGGTATCCAGACAATATTGTGCTCGAGAGACCCACTCTTGTCTCCGACATCCATGACCCGCACTGGGTGGGCATTGGCACTCAATCCAAGCTGCGTAAGATGGATATCATTGGCGCCCGTATCGAGGGCTTTGAGGTGGGCATCATGGTGCCGATCTATTATGGCCCCAACCACATCACCGGTGGTTATCTGAACAACGTGGTCAATCTGCTTTATCAGCACGGTGATGTGAACAAAGATGCCGTCACCTATATCGATGGAAAGTTGCGGTTTGGCAGTTTGCCTGCCGATGGATTGCAGGGCCGCCGCCAGGTGAAGGTCAAGATGGATCTCAAGCCTCGCTGGAACAAACTCTATCGCCAATACAAGGGGCATCGGATCATTTTCGATATCGACAGCGAGCCAACGGCTTTGCGTCTCTTCGACAGCGTGCATCAGGCGCCTGACTATGTGATCGAATACGGTAGCCATGTCGGCAAAACAAACGCGCAACTGGAGGCCGCCGGTCTGCAACCGGTGGGTGGAATGATCTACCCGGCTGAGTCGGTTGTGCGAGATGACATGGAGAACGTTCGGGCACTACCCCTTCCTTGAGGGGGATGCGGGGTTGGCGTCGACCTGCTTGGACGGCGCCACCCGGCATCACGGCACCGGGGCAAGAGCGACTGGGTCTTTTACAAATCCTGTGGGCAACCCGCGGGAGGTGTTGCGCTCTCATGGTCACCCTTGATTGATGGAATCACCCGGGTTCTGACACCCCCTTCACCCTCCGGGTGGTCAGGTAATGGAGCGGCCCGCTGCGGAAGGGAGCGAAGCCGGTGCCGAAGATGACGCCAGCGTCCACCAGGTCGGCGTCGGCCACGATGCCGTCGTCCAGGCAGCGGCGCGCTTCGTCCAGGAGTTTGCCGATGAGGCGTTCCTGCAAGTGGCGGTCCACCTGCACGCGGCCGCGGGCGCGCTGCGGCCGTCCCTTGACCCAGCGGTAGAAGCCCTCGCCGCTCTTGCGGCCCAGCTTGCCGGCGGTCACCCGCTCGCGCAGCAGGCGCGGCACCGGCAGGCCCATGGGCCCGGCCAGCACCTCGGCCACGTGCAGGCAGATGTCCAGCCCCACCATGTCGGCCAGTTCCAGCGGCCCCACCGGCATGCCGAAGTCGGTGGCGGCCAGGTCGATGGCCTCCTTGCGAAAGCCCTCCTCCAGCAGCAGGGCGGCCTCCAGCAGGTAGGGCATGAGGATGCGGTTGACCAGGAAGCCGGGGCTGCTGCGCACCGGCAGGGGCAGCTTGTCGATGCGTCGGCACAGGGCCATGGCCTGCTGCAGCAGGGGCTCGGGGGTGTCGGCCTGGTGCACCACCTCCACCAGGGGCATCTTGGCCACGGGATTGAAGAAGTGCAGGCCCACCAGGCGGTGGCCGTCCTGCAGGGCGGCGGCGATGCGCTCTAGGGGGATGCTGGAGGTGTTGGTGGCCAGCAGGGTGTCGGGACGCACCTGCCCCTCCAGCTCGGCGAACAGGGCCTGCTTGGCGGCCTCGTCCTCGAAGATGGCCTCGATGACCACGTCGGCGCGGCGCCGGCCGTGGCCGTGGGGGTCGGGCAGCAGGCGGTCGGCGGCCTCGGTGAGGCGGCGCGGGTAGTCGCGCAGTCGGTGGCGGAACAGGCGGTCGGCGCGCTGCACGGTGGACGCCAGGGCCTGGCCGTTGGCGTCCTCCACGGTGACCGTGCTGCCCTGCAGGGCGCACCAGGCGGCGATGTCGCCGCCCATGGTGCCGGCGCCCACGACGTGCACGTGGCGGGGGCGGAAGTCGCTCTGCTTGCCTAGGGCCTTGAGGCGGTTCTGCAGCTTGAACACGCGCACCAGGTTGCGCGAAGTCTCGCCGGTGATGAGCGTGGCCACTGATTCGGCCTCGGCGGCCAGCATGGCCCGGGCATCGCCGGCATGGTGGCGCCACAGGTCGATGAGGGCGAAGGGGGCGGGGTAGTGGGCCGGGTTGGCCTTGCGCCGCGTCTGGCGGCGGACCACGGCGGCCACCAGCGGCCGCAGCGGCGCGCTGCGCAGCAGGGCCTCGCCCCGCGGCGGCGAGCGGCGCGCCGGCCGGGCGGTCATGTAGTGATGAATGGCGTTGGCGCACACCCGCTCCGGCAGGGCCTCGTCCACCAGCCCCAGGCAGCGCGCCTGGCGGGCGCTCAGGCTGCGGCCGGTGAGCATCACCTCCAGCCCCTTGAGGCTGCCGGCCAGGTCGATGGCACGCACGGTGCCGCCGAAGCCGGGGTGGATGCCCAGCTTCACCTCCGGCAGGGCGAGGCGGGTGGCCGGGTCGTCCACGGCGATGCGGTAGTCGCAGGCCATGGCCAGCTCCAGGCCGCCGCCCAGGCAGTGGCCGCGGATGAGGGCCAGGGTGGGAAAGGGCAGGGCGGCGATGCGCTCGAAGGTGGACTGGCCGAGGCGGATCACCGCCAGGGCCTCGTCCCGGTCCCGGATGCGCGTGAACTCGTGCACGTCGGCACCGGCGATAAAGCCCCCCGGCTTGCCGGAGCGGATCACCAGCCCGCGCGGCGGCACGGCCTGCAGCTCGTCCAGCCAGGCGTTCAGCTCCGCCATGACGGTCCGCGACAGGGTGTTGGCGGGGGCGTCCCGCACGTCGATGACCAGCTCGGCGTAGTCGTCCGAGACCGTATTCAATTGCCAGTGGTGGCCGGGGGTGGGGTCGCTCATGACGCTGCCTCCTCGGGGTTTTCCACCAACAGGGCGCCGCCCTGGCCGCCGCCGATGCACAGCGTGGCGATGCCGCGCCGCGCCCCTTCCCGGCGCAGCACCTTGAGCAGGTGCAGCACGATGCGCGCCCCGCTGGCGCCCACCGGGTGGCCCAGGCTGATGGCGCCGCCGTCCACGTTGAGGCGGGCCATGGGCACCTTGCCCAGGGCGTCGTCCCAGCCCAGTTCGCGGCGGCAGTAGTCGGCGTCCCGCCAGGCCGCCAGGCAGGCCAGCACCTGGGCGGCGAAGGCCTCGTTCAGCTCCCAGTAGTCGATGTCGTCCAGCGTGAGGCCCGTGGCGCGCAACAGGGCGGCCACGGCGTGCACGGGGCCCAGACCCATCTCCGCCGGGTCGACGCCGGCCCAGGCGCTGGCCGCCAGCCGGCCCACCACGGGCAGGCCGTGCCGTTCCACCGCCGCCTCGCTGGCCAGGATGAGGAAGGCGGCGCCGTCGGTGATCTGCGAGCTGTTGCCGGCGGTGACGTTGCCGTAGCGGCCGTCGAACACGGGCCGCAGGCGGGCCAGCTGCTCCAGGGTGTTGTCCGGGCGCACTCCGTCATCCGCCTCGTACACCG
>JALVPS010000133.1 GCA_027031685.1 Gammaproteobacteria bacterium
GGCGAGCTGCGCAAGCAACAGATCGGCTACGTCATGCAGACCGGCGGCCTGCTGCCCTACCTGAACGTGCGCCAGAACCTCACCCTGTCGCGCCGCCTGCTCGGCATGTACGACGACAGCACGGTGGACGAACTGGCCCGCCACTTGGGCATCCACCGCCATCTGGACAAGCTGCCCCGCCAGCTGTCCACCGGCGAGCGCCAGCGGGTGGCCATCGGCCGCGCCCTGGCCCACCATCCGGCCATCGTCATCGCCGACGAGCCCACCGCCTCGCTCGACCCGCTCAACGCCAAGCGCATCATGGCGCTGTTCATGGAGCTGGTGGACTCCATGAACATCACCGTCATCGTCGCCAGTCACGCCTGGCGGCACGTCAAGGAGCTGGGCCTGCGGCGCCTGTCGCTGCAGGTGGAGCACGACGAGCACGACGGCGTCTCGGAAACCATCGTCACCGGCTGACACACCCCCTGCGAACATCATGTTGAAGCGCTTTCGTGACCTGTTGTGGCTGGCCGGCAAGGACTACCGCAACGAGTGGCAGATGTCCTTCTTCTCCGTGCTGGCCCTGGCCGCCGTGCTGGGCCCCATGCTCATCCTGTTCGGCCTCAAGTTCGGCATCGTCTCCGGCATGGTGGACAAGCTGGTGCAGAATCCGGCCAACCGGGAGATCCGCAACACCCGCTCGGCCCACTTCACGCGTGCCTGGTTCGAGCAGATGGCGCGCCGCCCGGACGTGGCCTTCGTCATCCCCCGCACACGCCGCATCGCCGCCACCGTGCAGCTGCGCAGCCGCCAGGCCAGCCGCATCATCCCCACCGAGCTACTGCCCACGGCGCCGGGTGACCCGCTGTTGCCGGCCGGCACACCCCTGCCCCGTGACGTGGACGAGGTGGTGCTCTCCGACTCCGCCGCGCGTCGTCTGAACGTGGGCGCGGGGGACGTGGTGGAGGCCAGCGTGGTGCGCCAGTACCGGGGCGAGAAGGAACGCGTGCACCTGCCGCTCAAGGTGCTGGCGGTGGCGCCACCGTCCGCCTTCGCGCGCGACGGCGGCTTCGTCACCCTCGACCTGCTGGAGGCCATCGAGGACTTCCGCGACGGCATCCGCGTGGACCGCTTCGGCTGGGTGGGCGAGGCGCCGCCGGCCACCCGCTACTACCCCGGCTTCCGCCTCTACGCGCGCCGCCTGCGCGACGTGACCGGGCTGCGCGCCGCGCTCATCGACGCCGGCATCGAGGTGCACACGCGGGCACGGGACATCGAGATCGTGCAGTCCATCGACCGCAATCTGACCACCCTGTTCTGGATCGTGGCCGTCATCGGCCTGGTGGGCTACACCCTGTCCCTGTCGGCCAGCCTGTGGGCGCACGTGGACCGCAAGCGGCGCGAACTGAGCATCCTGCGCCTGGTGGGCTTCCGCACCGGCGATATCGTGCGCTACCCCATGATCCAGGCCGCCTACACCGGCCTGCTGGGCTGGGCCCTGGCGGTGGCCATCTACGCCGGTGTAGCCGGGGCCATCAACCATCTCATGGCGCCGCAGATGCCCCCCGGCCAGCGTGTGTGCCACCTGCTGCCCGGGCACCTGCTGCTGGCCCTGCTGCTCACCCTGGCCGCCGCCGTCACCGCCGCCGCCCTGGCCGGCTACCGCGCCGCGCGCATCGAGCCGGCGGAGGGCCTGCGCGAGCTGTGAGCGCCGCCGCGCGCCGCTTTCCCGGCGCGCGGCGGGCGACTATCATGGGCGCCTTCCGTCACCACCGCACAGTCAAGGAGCCAGCATGGGTTTTCTCAACGGGAAACGCGCCCTGATCGTCGGCGTCGCCAGCAACCGTTCCATCGCCTACGGCATCGCGCAGGCCATGCACCGCGAGGGGGCCGAACTGGCCTTCACCTACCAGAACGACCGCCTCAAGCCGCGCGTGGAGAAGTTCGCGACGG
>JALVPS010000134.1 GCA_027031685.1 Gammaproteobacteria bacterium
TGTAGGCGGCGCGCTGGCGGGCCCGTTCGAATTCCACGTCGCCGATGAGGTGGCCCTCGGCGGTGCGGTTGATGCCCACGTCCACCACCGTGGCGCCGGGCTTGATCCAGTCGCCGTGGACGAGGTTGGGCTTGCCCACCGCCACCACCAGGATGTCGGCCTCGCGCACGTGGTGCTCGAGGTCGGCGGTGAAGCGGTGGCACACGGTGACGGTGGCGCCGGCCAGCAGCAGCTCCAGCGCCATGGGCCGGCCGACGATGTTGGAGGCGCCCACTACCACGGCGTGGCGGCCCTTGTAGGTCTCGCCCACGGCGTCGAGCAGGTGGATGATGCCGTAGGGGGTGCAGGGCCGCAGCAGCGGCAGGCGGGCGGCCAGCCGGCCCACGTTGTACGGGTGGAAGCCGTCCACGTCCTTGTCGGTGGCGATGGTCTCGATGATGGCCTCGGTGTCGATGTGCACCGGCAGGGGCAGCTGCACCAGGATGCCGTCGATGCCCTCCTGGTCGTTGAGGGCCCGGATGAGGGTGACCAGCTCCCCCTGGCTCACGTCCTCGCGCAGGCGGTGTACTTCTGAGTAGTAGCCCACCTCGAGGCAGGCCTTCTCCTTGTGCCCCACGTACACGCGCGAGGCGGGGTCGTCGCCCACGAGGATCACGGCCAGCCCCGGCACGCGCCGGCCCTGTTCGCGCAGCCGTTCCACGTCGAGGCGGATCTCCTCACGGATGAGCGCGGCCAGGTGGCGGCCGTCGATGAGTTCTGCAGGCATGGATTTTCGGGTGATTCCCATTGCGACGGTGGGGCCGATGATGGCACGCCGGTCGGGCCGCCCACAACCGGCCCGCGGCCAGCGGGGGCGGGGCCTCCCGCGGCGCGGCTGGTGTTTGACGCTCCCGGGGAGGATGCGTATCATCCCCCGCCTTCCGCGTCGAGCGAACTCGGGGTGTAGCGCAGCCTGGTAGCGCATCTGCTTTGGGAGCAGAGGGTCGGGGGTTCAAATCCCTCCACCCCGACCAGATGTTCCGGCTGGCGCCGCGGGCCGCACCGGCGGGAGCGCAGACGGCCGGTCACCAGGCGCCTGTAGCTCAGCTGGATAGAGCATCGGTCTTCTAAACCGACGGTCGCAGGTTCGAATCCTGCCAGGCGCGCCATCGGTTGCCGTGGGCAGACGGACGCATCCGGCTTGCGGCATAATGGGCCCCGTGAACGCAGCGACGCGCGGATTGTCCGGCCCAGCGGCGGTTGGCCCGTTTGCTATGGTGGGTGTAGCTCAGTTGGTAGAGTCCAGGATTGTGGCTCCTGTGGTCGTGGGTTCGAGTCCCATCACCCACCCCATTTTTTCTCCCTCCCGTTCGCGTCGCCACGGTTGCCGAATCGGTATAATCCGCCGGTTGGAATCACTGCGAAAGTGGCGGAATTGGTAGACGCGCTGGATTTAGGTTCCAGTGGGGCAACCCGTGAGAGTTCGAATCTCTCCTTTCGCACCATTTTCAGCGCCCGGTCCGCCCCTGTGGCGACCGACCAGCCCATCTCATTGTCAGGATCGTTGAACCCATGCAGGTATCTGTCGAAGAAATCAGTGAAATCGAACGTCGCATGACGGTCGAGGTGCCCGCCGAGCGCGTCTCCACCGAGGTGGAGGGGCGCTTGCGCAAGCTGCGGGGCCAGGTGCGGCTGAACGGCTTTCGGCCGGGCAAGGTGCCCCTCAAGGTGCTCAGGCAGCGCTTTGGCCAGGGCGTGTTGCAGGAAGTGGCCGGCGAGCTCCTGCAGTCCAGCTTCCAGGAGGCCGTGGCGCAGGAGAAGCTGCAGCCCGCCGGCGCGCCGCGCATCGAGCCGGTGCAGCCGAAGATGGGCGAGGCCCTGTCCTACACGGCCACCTTCGAGGTGTACCCGGAGATCGCGCTGGCCGAGCTGTCCGACCTGACCATCCGCGAGCCCCAGGTGGAGATCACCGAGGCCGACGTGGACGCCATGATCGACAAGCTGCGCGAGCAGCACAAGCGCTGGGAGCCGGTGGAGCGGCCGGCGCAGAAGGGCGACCAGGTGGTGATCGACTTCGAGGGCAGCATCGACGGCGAGCCCTTCGAGGGCGGCAAGGCCGAGGACTACACGGTGCAGCTCGGCGAGGGCCGCATGATCGCCGGCTTCGAGGAGCAGCTGGAGGGCGCCGCGCCGGGCGAGGAGCGCACCATCGAGGTGACCTTCCCCGAGGACTACCCGCGCAAGCAGCTGGCCGGCAAGCAGGCCAGCTTCCGCGTCAAGGTGAAGGAAGTGCGCGAGCCGCGCCTGCCCGAGGTGGACGAGGACTTCGCCAGGCAGTTCGGCATCGAGAGCGGCTCGGTGGACGAGCTGCGCGCGGACGTGCGCAAGAATATGGAACGCGAGCTGAAGCAGGCCGTGCGGGCGCGCATCAAGCAACAGGTGATGGACGCCCTGCTGGCACGCCACCAGTTCCCCATCCCGCAGTCCCTCATCGACGAGGAGGTGCGCCAGCTCAAGGCCCAGTCGGCCGCCAGCATGCCGCAGGGCGTGGACGTGACCCAGCTGCCGGACGAGCCCTTCGTGGAGGATGCGCGGCGGCGCGTGGCGCTGGGGCTGATCATCGGTCGCATCCTGCGCGAGCAGGACATCCAGCTCGACCAGGCGCGTGTGGAAGCCGCGCTGGACGAGCTGGCCGCCACCTACGAGGACCCGGAGATGGTCAAGAACTACTTCCGCTCCAACCGCGAGCAGATGGCCGGCATCGAGGCCATGGTGCTCGAGGATCAGGTGGTGGACTGGATACGTGAGCAGGCCGCCAGCGAGGCGCAACCCATGCGTTTCGACGAGCTGATGGCCCCCGCCGGGCAGGGCGCCGCGGCCGGGACCGAACAGCAAGAGGGCAAGGCATGAGCATGAACGGATCGGATCAGGGCGCCCTCGGGGCCCGGGCGCTGGGCCTGGTGCCCATGGTGGTGGAACAGACCTCGCGCGGCGAGCGGGCCTATGACATCTACTCGCGGCTGCTCAAGGAGCGCGTGGTGTTCGCCGTGGGGCCCATCGAGGACCACATGGCCAACCTCATCGTGGCCCAGCTGCTGTTCCTGGAGTCCGAGAACCCGGACAAGGACATTCACCTGTACATCAACTCGCCGGGCGGCTCGGTCACCTCGGGCATGGCCATCTACGACACCATGCAGTTCATCAAGCCGGACGTGTCCACCCTGTGCGTGGGCCAGGCCGCCAGCATGGGGGCCGTGCTGCTGGCCGGCGGCGCGGCCGGCAAGCGCTTCTGCCTGCCCAACTCGCGCATGATGATCCACCAGCCGCTGGGCGGCTTCCAGGGGCAGGCCACCGATATCGACATCCACGCCCGCGAAATCCTCAAGATCCGCCGCCGTCTCAACGAGATCCTGGCCCACCACACCGGCCAGCCGGTGGAGAAGATCGAGGAGGACACGGAGCGCGACCGCTTCCTGAGCGCCGAGGAGGGCGTGGCCTACGGGCTCATCGACAAGGTGCTGGTGAACCGCGACAAGGGCGGCGGAAAGGCGCCGGATGCCCGGGAATAGATGCAAATCTCGCTTTGGGCGGAAACCCGCAAACCCCACGGGTTTCCGGCTTGATTCTGGTGGGCAATCGCGGCAAGGTTGCGGCTGAGTCAAACGATGAGACCGAGGTATGAGCGACAAGAAGAGCGACCAGGATAACGGCAAGTTGCTGTACTGCTCGTTTTGCGGCAAGAGCCAGCACGAGGTCCGCAAGCTCATTGCCGGCCCATCGGTGTTCATCTGCGACGAGTGCGTCGAGCTGTGCAACGACATCATCCGTGAGGAGATGCAGGAGCGCTCCTCGTCTGACGATTCGCGCCTGCCGACGCCCCATGAGATCAACGCCATCCTGAACGAGTACGTCATCGGCCAGGACAGCGCCAAGAAGGTCCTGTCGGTGGCGGTGTACAACCACTACAAGCGGCTCGAGTCGCGCGCCCGCAAGGACGACATCGAGCTGGCCAAGAGCAACATCCTGCTCATCGGTCCCACCGGCTCCGGCAAGACCCTGCTGGCCGAGACGCTGGCACGGCTGCTCAACGTCCCCTTCACCATCGCCGACGCCACCACCCTCACCGAGGCGGGCTACGTGGGTGAGGACGTAGAGAACATCATCCAGAAGCTCTTGCAGAAGTGCGACTACGATGTCGAGAAGGCGCAGACCGGCATCGTCTACATCGACGAGATCGACAAGATCTCCCGCAAGTCGGACAACCCGTCCATTACCCGCGACGTGTCGGGCGAGGGCGTGCAGCAGGCCCTGCTCAAGCTCATCGAGGGCACGGTGGCCTCGGTGCCGCCGCAGGGCGGGCGCAAGCACCCGCAGCAGGAGTTCCTGCAGGTGGACACCTCCAACATCCTGTTCATCTGCGGCGGGGCCTTCGCCGGGCTGGACAAGGTCATCCGCGACCGCACGGAGAAGAGCGGCATCGGCTTCTCGGCCGAGGTCAAGGGCAAGGACGAGGAAGCCACCATCGGCGAACTGCTCTACAACGTGGAGCCGGAAGACCTCATCCGCTACGGCCTCATTCCCGAGTTCGTCGGTCGGCTGCCCGTGGTGGCCACCCTCAGGGAGCTGGACGAGGACGCCTTGGTGCGCATCCTCACCGAGCCCAAGAACGCCATCACCAAGCAGTACATCAAGCTGTTCGAGATGGAGGGCGTGGAGCTGGAGTTCCGCGAGGACGCGTTGCGCGCCGTGGCCCGCAAGGCGATGGAGCGCAAGACCGGCGCGCGCGGCCTGCGCACCATCCTGGAGCACGTGCTGCTCGACACCATGTACGACCTGCCCTCCAACGAGAACGTGGTCAAGGTGGTGGTGGACGAGGCCGTCATCAATGGCGACGCCCAGCCGTATCTGATCTACAAGGGCGGCGATCTGCAGCAGGCGGCCTCATCCGACTGACGGCGCGCCGCGCCCCGCGGGTGGCGGTCTTGCCCACCTTGGTATGCCGCATGGCAGCCCCCATCTGGGAAGCTGTTCCCGCATCTGCCGCACGGTGGGCGCAGGCTCCCGGCCACGGCCGGTGTTCCGGTTCCCATCCGCCACACAACGGACCATTCGAGATTCCCCAGACGACATGACTGAAAACGCAAGCCCCAAGACCCACGAAGCCCGCCGCCAGGTGCCGGTGCTCCCCCTGCGTGACGTGGTGGTCTATCCTCACATGGTGATTCCGCTGTTCGTGGGCCGCGAGAAGTCCATCCGCGCGCTGGACGCCGCGATGGCCGAGGACAAGCAGATCCTGCTGGTGGCGCAGAAGAGCGCCGAAGTGGACGAGCCGGGCGCGGACGAGATCCATCGCATCGGCACCCTCTCCAACATCCTGCAATTGCTCAAGCTGCCCGACGGCACCATCAAGGTGCTGGTGGAGGGCGCCCAGCGCGCCACCGTGGACGAACTGGCCGACGATGGTGACTTCTTCACCGCCCGGATCACCCTCATCGAGGAGCCGGCGGTGGAGAACGACCGCGAGCTGGAGGTCATCGGTCGCAGCGTCATCAACCTGTTCGACCAGTACGTCAAGCTGAACAAGAAGGTGCCGCCCGAGATCCTCACCTCGCTGGCCGGCATCGACGATCCGGCCCGCCTGGCCGACACCATCGCCGCCCACATGTCCCTCAAGCTGGACGAGAAGCAGCGCGTGCTGGAGATCCGCGACGTGCGCGAGCGCCTGGAGCACATCATGGCCCTCATCGAGGGCGAGATCGACGTGCTGCAGGTGGAGAAGCGCATCCGCGGCCGCGTCAAGCAGCAGATGGAGAAGAGCCAGCGCGAGTACTACCTGAATGAGCAGATGAAGGCCATTCAGAAGGAGCTCGGCGAACTGGAGGATGCCCCCAACGAGGTGGAGGAGCTGGCCAAGAAGATCGAGCAGGCCGGCATGACCAAGGAGGCGCGCGAGAAGGCCGAGTCCGAGCTCAACAAGCTCAAGATGATGTCGCCCATGTCGGCCGAGGCCACCGTGGTGCGCAACTACATCGACTGGATGGTGTCCCTGCCCTGGAAGAAGAAGACCAAGGCGCGCGGCGACCTGGCACTGGCCGAGCGGGTGCTGGACGAAGACCATTACGGGCTGGAAAAGGTCAAGGAACGCATCCTCGAGTACTTGGCCGTGCAGCAGCGCGTGAAGAAGCTCAAGGGTCCCATCCTGTGTCTGGTGGGACCGCCGGGCGTGGGCAAGACCTCGCTGGGTCGTTCCATTGCCCGCGCCACCAACCGCAAGTTCTCGCGCATGTCGCTGGGCGGCGTGCGTGACGAGGCCGAGATCCGCGGCCACCGTCGCACCTACATCGGCTCCATGCCGGGCAAGATCCTGCAGAACCTGGCCAAGGTGGGCGTGCGCAACCCGCTGTTCCTCCTGGACGAGATCGACAAGATGGCCATGGACTTCCGGGGTGATCCGGCCGCCGCCCTGCTGGAAGTGCTGGACCCGGAGCAGAACGACACCTTCGTCGATCACTACCTGGAGGTGGAGTTCGACCTGTCCGACGTGATGTTCGTGGCTACCTCCAACAGCATGAACATCCCCGCGCCGTTGCTGGACCGCATGGAGGTCATCCGGCTGCCGGGCTACACCGAGGACGAAAAGGTCAGTATCGCCACCAATTATCTCATCCCCAAGCAGATGAAGCAGAACGGCCTGCGCGAGGGCGAGCTGCGCATCCACGAGGGCGTGATCCGCGACATCATCCGCCACTACACGCGGGAGGCCGGCGTGCGCAACTTGGAGCGCGAGATCTCCAAGATCTGCCGCAAGGTGGTCAAGAACCACCTGCTCAAGGGTTCCGACAAGCGCTCGGTGGTGAGCGTGCGCAACCTGGAGAAATATCTCGGCGTGCGCCGCTTCCGCTATGGCCAGGCCGAGACCGAGGACCAGATCGGCCAGGTCACCGGCCTGGCCTGGACCGAGGTGGGCGGCGAGCTGCTGACCATCGAGGCGGCTGCCATGCCGGGCAAGGGGGCCATCATCCGCACCGGCCAGCTGGGCGACGTGATGAAGGAGTCCATCGAGGCGGCCCGCACCGTGGTGCGCAGCCGCGCCGACGTGCTGGGCATCTCCGGCGACTTCTTCGAGAAGCACGACATCCACATCCACGTGCCGGAGGGCGCCACGCCCAAGGACGGCCCCAGCGCCGGCATCGGCATGTGCACCGCGCTGGTGTCGGCCATCACCAACATCCCGGTCAAGGCCAGCGTGGCCATGACCGGCGAGATCACCCTGCGCGGTGAGGTGCTGCCCATCGGCGGGCTCAAGGAGAAGCTGCTGGCCGCGCACCGGGGCGGCATCACCACCTGCATCATCCCGGACGAGAACGAGAAGGACCTGGCCGACATCCCGCGCAACATCAAGGCCAAGCTGGAGATCATCCCCGTGCGCTGGATCGATCAGGTGCTGGAGATCGCCCTGGTGGAGCAGCCCAAGCCGCTGTTGGACGAGGGCGGCAAGACGACCCCGCCCAAGAAGGCCAAGTCCGCCGCCGGCAAGAAGACGCGCGATATCCGCGCTCATTGAACCGGGCGGGGGCATAGCCCGCCCCCGCCGCACCGTCATCGGGTGTGGCGTGGTTGCAACAGTGTTGTAATAGGATTGTGAACTGATTGACACCACAGCGTGCGGACTGTATAAATCCGCTCTCCCTTCGGGCACGAGCCGAGCTGGGCCGTGGAGCAAGTGGGGCACTCAGGACGCGAGTCGTTGCCCCCGCGGGGGGCAACTCCGGCAGGTGACAAATCCCGTCCATCCGATATTTCCATAACTATTAGGGAAAACAATGAACAAATCTGAGTTTGTTGACGCGATCGCGAAGGAAACCGGATTTACGAAGGCGGAGGCGGCCCAGGCTGTCGAGGCGTTTGTGCATGTGGTGACCGAGGCACTGAAAAACAACGAGCCGGTCAATCTGGTTGGCTTCGGTTCGTTCCAGATCAAACACCGCGAGGCGCGTACCGGCCGCAATCCCCGCACCGGTGAAACCATCGAGATCAAGGCCAGTAACGTGCCGACCTTCAAGGCTGGCAAAGCGCTGAAGGATGCAGTAAACTAGCGCGCTCTTTTGGAGGGTGCTTAGCTCAGTTGGTAGAGCATCTCCCTTACAAGGAGAGGGTCGGGAGTTCGAGTCTCTCAGCACCCACCATTACAATTTCTTAGGAGTGGTAGTTCAGCTGGTTAGAATACCGGCCTGTCACGCCGGGGGTCGCGGGTTCGAGTCCCGTCCACTCCGCCATTGAATACCCGAGGGGGCGTCCGCGTACGCCCCTTTTTCTTTGGTTTTTCGGTAAGCTTGCCGCGGCGCGGCCGCTCCGGTACCGGCCGGCGCGCGGCGACGGGGTCCGGGCGCCCGCCGGCGGGGACGCCGGAACAACCCTCATCAGCGGGACAGGAACATGCTGCAATCCATACGCGACAAATCCCGAGGCTGGCTGGCCTACATCATCGTCTTTTTCATCTCCATCCCGTTCATGTTCTGGGGCATCCAGCAGTACCTGGGCGGTGGCGGCGATCAGACGGTGATCAAGGTCGACGACACCGAGATCAGCCTGCAGCAGTTCCAGCAGGCCATGCGCCAGCAGCAGCAGCGGCTGCGGGAGATGTTCGGCGGCAAGCTGCCCGAGGGGCTGCTGGAGAAGGGCGCGCTGGAGGAGAGCGTCATCAGCCAGCTGATCCGCCAGGCCCTGCTGAGCCAGTACGCCGATGCGGCGGGCATGGTGGTGAGCGACCAGCAGGTGGTGGCGGAGGTCCGGCGCCTGCCCATTTTTCAGGAAAACGGCCGCTTCAGTCTGGAAAAATACAAGCGCCTGCTGGCCCAGCAGCGCCTGTCCAGCGCCGCCTTTGAGGCCCAGATGCGCCAGGGCCTGACCCTGGATCAGGTCCAGGCGGCCATCGAGGTGTCCGCCTTTGTGCCCAATCCGGCCAAGAAACACTACCTCATGCTCAAGGGCGAGAAGCGGCGCATCCGCTTCCTGCGCGTGCCAAAGCAGAAATTCATCGACACGGTGCAGGTGAGCGACGAGGAGATCAAGTCCTATTACGAACGCAACCAAGCCCGTTTCATGACCCCGGAGCGGGTGCGGCTCGCCTATATCGTGCTGGACGAAAAGGCCCTGCGTGACCAGATCGAGGTGCCCGAGGCGGAGCTGAAAAAGGTCTACGAAGAGGAAAAGGACCGCTTCCGCTCCCCCGAGGCGCGTCGCGGCCAGCAGATTTTCATCAAGGTGCCGGAAAATGCCGACGCGGCGGCCTGGGAGGCAGCGCGCAAAAAGGCCGAGTCCATTTTGCAGGAGCTGAAATCCGGCGCGGATTTCGAGACGCTGGCGAAAAAATATTCCGACGACAAGCTGTCCGCCGAGCGGGGCGGCGACCTGGGCTTCGTGGCCCGCGGCGAGCTGCCCAAGCCCGTGGAGGACCGGCTGTTCACGCTGGCGCAGGGCGAGGTGAGCGAGCCGGTCAAGACGGACCGCGGCTACGTGATCCTGCGCCTTATGGAAATCCAGCCCAGTCGGCAGCTGGATTTTGCGGCCGTGAAATCCAAGATCGCCCTGGAGATCAAGCAGCGCCAGGCCGAGCAGGCGCTCATCGACAAGACCGAACAGCTGCTGACCCTCACCTACGAAAATCCGGACTCGCTGGAGCCGGCCGCCGACGCCCTGGGCGTCAAGGTGCAGACCACCGGCTGGATCACCCGTGACAAGGGCGAAGGCATCGCCGCCGACCCGCGCATTCGCGCCGCGGCCTTCAAGCCGGAGGTGCTGGAGCAGGGGCAGAACAGCGAGGTCATCGACCTGGACGACGGCCGGCAGGTGGTGGTGCGCGTGACGGCCCACGAGCCGGCCCAGGCACGCCCGCTGGACGAGGTGCGCGAGCAGATCGTCAAGGCCCTCAAGGACGAGAAGGCCCGCGCCGCGGCCCGTGCCGCGGCCGACAAGGCCCTGGCCGAGCTGCGCGGCGGTCAGAGCCTGGCCGCGCTGGCCGAATCGCTGGGCGTGGACGCGCCGCGCGAGCTGACCGTTGCCCGCGCCGGCGGCAACCTGCCGCCCACCGCCGTGCAGCGCATCTTCCGCCTGCCGGCCCCGGCCGACGGCAAGCCCAGTCTGGCGACCGTGCCGCTGCCCGAGGGCGACGTGCTGCTGGTGGCGCTCACGGCCATCGAGCGGCCGTCGGAGCAGGCGGTGACCGGGTCGCTGGCCGAGGCCGACGCGCTGGACGGGGCCTACGGCCAGCGCGAGTTCGACAGCTTCCTGCGCGTGCTCGAGTCGCGGGCCGAGATCCAGGTCTTCCGCGACCGGCTGCAGCAATAGCGGCGCGGGCCGTGCGCCGGACGGCCCCCGCCCGCCTTGCCGGCCCCGGCCGACCGTCGCGGCGGAGCGCGGGAGGCGGCCCATGAGCCGCGCCCGCCGCGTCGCCTGGCTGCTGGCCCTGGCCAGCCCCGCCGCCTGGGCCGTCGGCACGCACGCCGATCCCGTCGCCCCGGTCATCCTCGGGGTCACCACCATCCTCTTCCTGGCCGTGCTCGGCCGCCACCTGGCCCTGTGGCTGGGTCAGCCCTCCGTGCTCGGCGAGCTGGTCATGGGCATGCTGCTGGGCAACATCGGCTACTGGCTGCAGCTCGACTTTCTCATCGTGCTGCGCGAGGGCCCGGGCATCTTCGCCATGATCGAGCACAGCTTCGAGGGCGTGGACATGACCCGCGCCGCGCGCGACGTGCTGGGCGCGGAAGCTGGCCCCGTGCTGGACATCCTGCGCGGCGCGCACGGCGTGGTGCTGCTGCAGATGGCCCACGCCCTGGACGTCATGTCCCGCTACGGGGTCATCTTCCTGCTCTTTCTGGTGGGGCTGGAGACCAGCCTGGACGAGCTGCGCCGGGTGGGCGGGGCCTCGCTGCGCGTGGCGGTCACCGGCCTGCTGCTGCCCTTCGTGCTGGGCTTCGCCGCCCTGCGCGTCGTGCTGCCCGACCTGTCCGTCAACACCGACCTCTTCGTGGCCGCCGCCCTGGGCGCCACCAGCGTGGGCATCACCGCCCGCGTGCTGCGCGAGCTGGGCCGGCAGCACAGCCGCGAGGCGCATATCATCCTCGGCGCGGCCGTCATCGACGACGTGCTCGGCCTGCTGCTGCTGACCATCGTCAGCGGCATCGTGGTGTCCGGCAGCGTCGCCCCCGGCGAACTGGTTACCACCGTCGCGCTGGCGGTGGGCTTCATCTGGGCGGCCCTGCGCCTGGGGCCGCTGCTGGTGCACGGCCTGGTGCGGCTGGTGCGCCGCCTGGACGAGGTGGAGGCCAAGATGCTGGTCTCCTTTCTGTTCGTCATGCTGCTGTCCTGGGCCGCCAGCCTGGTGGGCCTGGCCACCATCGTCGGCGCCTTCGCCGCCGGCGTCATCCTGCACGAGGGCTACTTCGACGCCTGGCACACCCGCGACCGCCGCCCCATCGCCATCAAGGAGCTGATCCAGCCCCTCGAAGTGGTGATGGTGCCCATCTTCTTCGTGCTGATGGGCATCCAGGTCAAGCTGGACACCCTGGCCGAGCCGCGCACCCTGCTGGTGGCCCTGGCCCTCACCGCCGCCGCCATCGCCGGCAAGCTGCTCAGCGGCCTGCTGGCCGGGCTGCCCGGCTGGCGTTGGCTGAGCGTGGGGCTGGGCATGCTGCCGCGCGGCGAGGTGGGCCTGATTTTCGCCTCCATCGGCAGCACCCTGGGCGTCATCGACGACGCCCTGTTCGGCGCCGTGGTGCTCATGGTCATCGTCACCACCCTGCTGGCGCCGCCCCTGCTCAAGTGGAGCATGGGCCGCTTCGGCACCACCGCCTGAGCGCCGTCTCAGCCCAGCCGCTCGCAGCCCGGGCCGCGCAGCAGGCTGCGTCCGCCGCTCTGTGGCACCACCTCGATCTGCGTGGTGATGCGCGCCTTGAGGGCGGGCACGTGGGAGATGACGCCGATGAGCTTGCCTTCCTGTTGCAAGCCGGCCAGGGTCTCCAGGGCCAGTTCCAGGGCGTCTTCGTCCAGGGTGCCGAAGCCCTCGTCGAGGAACAGGGAGTCCACCTGCACGTTGCGGCTGGCCATGCGCGACAGGCCCAGGGCCAGGGCCAGGCTGACCAGGAAGCTCTCCCCGCCGGACAGGTTGCGCGTGGAGCGGATCTCGCCGCCCTGGTACTGGTCGATGACGTTGAGGGTGAGCGGTGCGGTGGGGTCGTGCACCAGCAGGTAGCGGTCGCTCATGCGGCGCAGCTGCTCGTTGGCGTGGCCGATGACCAGTTCGAAGGTCAGTCCCTGGGCGAAGTTGCGGTATTTCTTGCCGTCCGCCGAGCCGATGAGGGCGTGCAGGTCGTTCCAGCGCGCCCACTCGCGGCGCTGCGCCTCGATGCGTGCCAACAGCGCGCGCTGCGCCTGCTCGCGGGCCGCCTGCTGCGCCAGCCGCTCGCCGATGGCCCCCAGCCGCTGCTGCAGCTCGCCCTGCCTTTCCTCAAGTTCGGCCAGCCGCGCTTTCAGCGCGGTCGGATCGCTGTCGTCGGGGGCGGCCGCCTCGGCGGTAGCCAGGGCCTTGCGCAGCTCGGCCTCGCGGGCCGTCAGGCGTTCCCGCTCGCTGGCTAGGGCCTCGGCCTCGGCCGCCAGCCGCTCGCGTTCCTCGGCCGGCAGCCGGGCGGCCTCGAAGGCGGCCTCGTCGGCGAAGCCAGCCGCGGCCAGGGCGGCCCGGAAGCGCGCCTCGGCGGCGGTGAGCTCTGCCTCGCGCCCGGTGATGGCCTGCTCGAGGGCGTCGCGGCGGGCCTGCTGCTCGGTGAGGGCGGTCTGCGCCGCGTCCACGGCCTCCCGCGCCCGCGCCAGGCGCGCCTCGGCGTCCGTCACGGCGGCCTGCAGCCGTTCCTCCTCCCGGTCCGGATCGCGGTCGCCGAAGCGCTCGGCGCGCGCTGCCTCGTCGGCGGCCAGCTGTTTGGCCTGGGCGTCGGCGGTCCGCTCCGCCTCGGCGAGGGCCGCCGCGGCCCGCTGCAGGGCCTCTTCCTGCCGGGCGATGCCCTCGCCCAGCCGGCCCAACTCGGTCGCCAGCGCCTGCAGACGGGTGGCGCGCGCCTGCCAGGCGTCGCGCCGCGCGGTCAGCTCGGCGGCCAGGGCGTCCAGATCGGTATCGGCCAGGGGCGCCCCATGCCAGGGCTGCAGCGCGGCGGCCAGGCCCTCGCGGACGCGGGCCAGCGCCTTGTCCCCCTCCGCCAGGGACTGGCGCTGGCGGTCGCGCGCCTGTTCGGCGGCGGTGTGGTCGCGGCGGGCGGTGAGCAGGGCCTGCTCCGCCGCGTGCAGGGCGCGCTCGGCAGCGGCCAGGGCCTCCCGCCCCGCGGCCACCTGTTGCGCTGTCTGCTCGATCTCGTCCAGGCGTGCCGTGAGCGCGCGCACCTGCGCCGCCGCCTCGGCCTGCCGCGCTGCCAGGTCGGTCGGCGGGGCCGGCAGGGCGAGGGCGCGCAGCGTAGCGGCGATGTCGGTGTCCAGGGCCTCGGCCTGCCGGGCGGCCTCCGCCAGGCGTTCGGCCAGGGCCTGACGCTCGCTGTCGCGAGCGGCGCGCTGCACGGCCAGGGCCTGCCGCTCCTGCCGTACCTGCTCCAGTTCGGCGCGCACGGACGCCAGCCGCGCCTCGGTGGCCTGGGGATCGGGCGCCGGGGCGGCCTCGGCCCAGGGGTGCTCGGTGGCCCCGCACAGGGGGCAGGGCTCGCCGTCGCGCAGGCTGTGGCGGGCCGCCTCCAGATCGACGATGCGCTGCTCGCTGCGCCACAACCGCTCCAGATCGGTCACGCGCGCCTGCAGGTCCGTCGCGCGGGTGTCCAGCGGCCCGGCCTGTTCGGCCAGCCGCGCCAGGGCCGCCTCGACATCGGTCTGCTGCCGGGCCAGTGCCGCCTGCTGCTCGGCTAGTTCGGCGCGCGCCGTCTGCTGGCGGGCCAGGGTCTCAAGCCGGGACTGGCGCTCGCGGGCCGCCTCCAGTTCGTCGCGCCAGGCCGCCGCGTTGCGCCCGGCCCGCAGCGCCTGCTCCGCCTGCCGAGCGCGCTCCAGTTCGGCGCGCGCCCGGGCCACGACCTCGGCCTCGCGGCGCTGGTCGGCCTCGGCGGCGCTGACGGCCTGGCCGGCCCCCGCCAGCGCCCTTTCCGCCTCGGCCAGGGCGGCCTCGTCCACCTGTCGCTGCCGTTCCAGGGCGGCCAGCTGTTGCAGGCGCTCGCGCAGGCCGGTGAGCTCGGTCACCAGCCGCTCGTCGGCGGCGTGGGCCGTCTGCTGCGCGGCCAGGTCGTCGTGCGCCTTCTGCGTCGCCGCCAGTTTGTCCCGCTCCTCGGCCAGGGCGCGCGCCAGCGCGTCGCGCTCGTCACACCGCGCCGCCACCGCCTCACGGGCCGCCTGCAGGGCCCGCCGGCGCTCGGCCAGGCGGGTGTCCAGGGCGCGCACTTCCTGCAGCAGGGGGCCGGCCTCGCGCAGGGCCGTCTGCGCGGCCCGCAGCTCGTCCTCGGCCGCGGCGCGGGCCCGTTCGGCCTCGGCCAGGGCGCGCTGCCGCTCGGGCAGGTCGGCCTCCAGTTTCTCCAGCGCCTGGCGGTCGCGGGCCTGGTCCTGACGCAGGGCCAGCAGGTGGCGGTGGTCGCCGGCCAGCTCCAGGGCGCGCAGTGCCGCCGCCAGCCGCGCCCGCCGGGGGGCGAAGTCGGCCTCGCGCCGGGCCAGCCCGGCCTGCGCTTCGGCCAGGGCGGTCAGGGCGGCGCGGGTCTCGGCCACGGCCTGCAGGGCGAGGTGGGCGGCACGGGTGGTCTCCAGTTCCTCCTGCCGGGCCGCGGCCTCCTTTTGCAGCTCGCGCTGCTGCGCCCGCAGGGCCGCCAGCTCCTCCGGCGGCAGCAGGGCCAGCCCGTCCAGTTCCTGTTGCAGGGCGTCCAGGGCCTGCTGCTCGGCGCCGCGCCGCTCGTGCACGAGCTGCGACAGGCGGCTGTACAGCGCGGTGCCGGTGAGCTGCTCCAGCAGCGGGGCGCGCTGGTCGGGCTCGGCCTGCAGGAAGGCGGCGAAGCCGCCCTGGGCGAGCAGCATGGCGCGGGTGAAGCGCTCGAAATCCATGCCGGTGACGGCGCACACCCGCTCCGGCACGGCGCGCAGGTGGTGCTCCAGCACCTGGCCGCTGTCGGCGGCGGCGATCTCGTGGCGGGGGAGCTGCAGGGCGCCGTCCGGGCGGCGGCGGGCGCGGTGCTGGCTCCAGGTGCAGCGGAAGCGGCCGTGGCGGGTCTCGAAGGTCACCTCGGCCAGGCAGTCGCCGCACTGGCGGGACATGATCTCGTTGCTGCCCTGGGTGATGCGGCCCAGGCGGGGGGTGGCGCCGTACAAGGCCAGGCACACGGCGTCCAGCAGGGTGGACTTGCCGGCGCCGGTGGGGCCGGTGATGGCGAACAGACCGTCGGCGGTGTAGGCGGGGTGCGTGAGGTCCACGGCCCACTCGCCCACCAGGGAGTTCAGGTTGCGGCAGCGGATGTGGAGGATGCGCATGCGTGGCAGGCGTCAGTCGGCGGCCGGCTCGGCCTCGCGCAGGGTGTGCAGGGCCTCGCGGTAGGTCTGCTGCAGGGCGGGGCGCTGGGCGGCGGGCACCTCGTGGGCGTCCAGGCAGCGCTGGAAGACGGTCTCCGGGTCCAGCGCGTCGAGGGTCTCGGCGGGGTGCTGGCGGGCCAGGGCGCGCGCCACCAGGCGGTCGTTGCGCACGCGCAGGATCTCCAGCGGGCTGCCCTCTACCTCGGCCGCCAGGCGCTGGCGCAGGTCGGCGACGATCTCCTCGCCCTCGTACACCACCTCCAGCCACTCCGGCTCGCCGGCGGCGGCCAGGTCCCGCAGGGCGGCCTGCAGCGCGGGCCAGTCGCCGCGCAGCTGGCGCAGGCGGCGAAACACGGGCACGGGCAGCCCGCGCACCCGGGCCTGCTGGCCCCGGAATTCGGCCAGGCAGACCTGCTTCTGCTGTTCGGCCTCGCCGAAGCCCATGGGCAAGGGCGAGCCGCTGTAGCGGCGGGTGGGGTCGCCGCCCACGAGCTGGGGCACGTGCAGGTGGCCCAGGGCCAGGTAGTCGATGCCGGGCGGGAACTGGTCGGCGCCGATGTGCGCCAGGTTGCCCACATACAGCTCGCGCACGCCGTCGCCCTCCACGGTGCGCCCGCCGGCGGTGAACAGGTGGCCGGTGGCGACGAGGGGCAGCGCGCCGCCCAGCTCGGCCCGGCGCGCCTCGGCGGCGGCGCACACGGCGGCATAGTGGGCGCGCAGCCCGGCCAGCAGCTTGCGCGTCTTGTCCTCGGCCTGCTCGCCCGGCTCGCTCTGGCGCAGGTCGCGGTCGCGCAGGTAGGGCACGGCGGCGACGATGAGGGCCGGCCGTCCGTGGGCGTCGTCCAGCACCAGCACCTCGTCGGCCGGGTCGGCGGCGGGCGCGCCCACCACGTGCACGCGCAGGGCGGCCAGCAGCTCGCGCGGGGCGTCCAGCAGGGAGGGGGAGTCGTGGTTGCCGCCGACGATGACCACGTGGCGGCACAGGCCGGCGGCCACGCGGTGCAGGAAGCGGTAGTAGAGCTGCTGCGTGCGCGTGCCGGGGGTGGTGGTGTCGAACACGTCGCCGGCCACCAGCAGCACGTCCACCGCCTCGCGGGCCAGGGTGTCGGTCAGCCAGTCCAGGAAAGCGGCGAACTCGTCGTGGCGCGAGCGGCCGAACAGGCGCCGGCCCAGGTGCCAGTCGGAGGTGTGCAGCAGCCGGACAGGAGCGGGATCGGAAGCGGGCGCGGACATGCCCGGCAAGCATATCGGCTGGCGGGCGGGGCCGCCAGTGGTGTTCGGGGACGCCGCTGGTTGGGGTGGGGCTCAAGGCGCAGCACCCGGCCAGGATGGCCGGGCTGGGGGGCAGCGAAGCCATGAACGCTGTGCCATGGATGGCTAGCCAATCGGCGGGTCCGCTTCGCTTGACGCCGCCTTACGCGATGTGCCCTCGTAGGGTGCGGTCAAGGCGCGTAGCGCCGGACCCACCGCCTGACGCGCGAAGCCGGGCGTAGCCCGGCGAGCCGTCCCCTCTTCCCCTTGGCCGCCCCGAGCATCGCAAGGCCTGGCTGGGTGAGCACCGACCGTTGGCCCAGTGGACCAACGCAGCGGTGCGAACGCCCGGCCAGGACGGCTGGGCTGGGGGTTGGCGAAGCCATGATCAATGCGCCATGGACGGCTCGACCACATCTCGAATGCGGTGCCATCTCGACACCCCAATCGGCTGGTCCGCTTCGCTTGACCAGCCCTACGCCATGGGCCCTGTAGGGTGCGGTCAAGGCGCGCAGCGCCGGACCCACCGCCTGACGCGCGAAGCCGGGCGCGGCCCGGCGAGCCGTCCATCTTTCCCCTGGCCGCCCCGAGCATCGCAAGG
>JALVPS010000135.1 GCA_027031685.1 Gammaproteobacteria bacterium
CACACCGACGAGAAAGGCCGGATATACGGAAGCACACCTGTCCCTGTCACGACGGCAAACAAGTGCTTGCAATACGGGAGGAGACCATATACGGGTCAAGCGAAGCGGACCCGCCGATTGGGGCGTCAAGGTGGCACGGCAATCGAAGCGTGGACCAGCCATCCCTGGCGCAACGTTCCTGGCTTCGCCAATCCTGGCTTGGCCATCATGGCCAGGCGTTCGCACCGCTGCGTTGCTCCACTGGGCCAACGGTCGGTGCTCACCCAGGCTTTCGATGCTCGGGGCGGCCAAGGGGAGGAGAGGACGGCTCGCCGGGCTGCGCCCGGCATCGCGTGGGATTCGGTGGCTCCGGCGCTACGCGCCTTGAGCCCCCCTACGCACGATTCGTGGTGTAGGGCGGCGTCAAGCGAAGAGGACCCGCCGATTGGCATGTCAAGGTGGCACGGCAATTGAAGCGTGGACAAGACATCCCTGGTGCAACGTTCCTGGCTTCGCCAATCCCGGCTTGGCCATCCTGGCCGGTCGTTCGCATCGCTGCGTTGGTCCACCGGACCAACGGTCGGTGCTCACCCAGCCAGTCCTTGCGATGCTCGGGGCGGCCAAGGGGGAGGACGGCTCGCCGGGCTTGCGCCCGGCTTCGCGCGGGAGCTCGGTGGGTCCGGCGCTGCGCGCCTTGACCGCACCCCACATTTCCCCGACCCGCCGGGGCAGGCCAAGTGCAGGTTTTTCCGGGAAAAGCGCGCTTTGACAGCCTACGGCGGCGGGGATTAGAATCCCGCGCCTTATGTCCAAGCGATTGCCCGTGCGTCTCGATGCGCTGCGCGCCGCGGAGCGCGGTCTGCGTTACGAGGGTGCGCTGCCGTTGCGCGACATGACCCGGCTGCGTGCGCTGTTGGCCGACGATGGGGGCTCGGCGGCGGTGGCGCTGGATTTCCACCAGGCGGGCAGTGAGCGTTACCGCCTCGACTGTCGCATCACCGCCGAGCTGCCGCTGGTGTGCCAGCGCTGTCTGGAGCCGGTGGCCTTTCCGGTGGCCCTGAGCCTGGCCCTGGGGCTGGTGCGCAGCGACGCCGAGATGGCGCGCCTGGGGCACGAGCGGGAGCCGGTGCTGGTGGGTGAGGACGGCGAGCTGGAGATCGCCGCGCTGGTGGAGGACGAGCTGTTGCTGGCCCTGCCGGACTACCCGCGCCACGCCAGCGGCTGTCAGCTGCCGGCCATTGAGCCGCTGGCGGAGGCGCCCGCCGATGTCGAGGACGAGCCGCCGCGGGAGAACCCCTTTGCCGGACTGGCCGATCTGCTCAAGCACTGAGCCGGCCCGCCGGCCCGAATTCACACAACCGATTTATCTGGAGCGACACTAGCCATGGCAGTACAGCAGAACCGAAAGACCCGCGCCAAGCGCGGCATGCGCCGCTCGCACGACGCGCTCAAGGGCCCGACCCTGTCCATCGACCCGGTCAGCGGCGAGGTGCACCGCCGCCATCACGTCACCCCGGACGGCTTCTACCGCGGCCGGCAGGTGATCCAGGAGCCGGTCTTCGAGGACGATGACGACGAATAGGCCGGCAACCACCGGCCACCCCCACTGCAACAGGCGCACCCGGCGCCTGTTGTCGTTTTCTGCGCCCGCAGGAGTGCGTGGCGGCAGGGGAGGGAAGGACGCACCATGACGCCCCACAGCCGCATCGCCCTGGACGCCATGGGCGGCGACCACGGCCCGTCGGTGACCGTGCCGGCCGCCCTGGCCGCCCTGGACCGCTATGCCGACATCGAGGTCATCCTGGTGGGCGACGAGGGCGCCCTGCGCGCCGCCCTGGCCGGCCACGGCGGCGCGGAGCGGGAGCGGCTGCGGCTGCACCATGCCTCCCAGGTGGTGGACATGGACGAGGCCCCCGCCCAGGCCCTGCGCAACAAGAAGGACTCCTCCAT
>JALVPS010000136.1 GCA_027031685.1 Gammaproteobacteria bacterium
ATCAAGGACGACGGCTACCAGCAGGTCATCGACCCCGAGCAGCTGCGGGGCGAACTGGCGGCCTTCGACATCAAGCTGGGTGGCAAGGTGCTGGTACCCGCCGGGCGCCGTATCACCGTGCGTCACGTGCGCGAGATGCAGAAGGCCGGCCTGGACACTATCGATGTGCCCGAGGAGTTCATCGTCGGCAAGATCCTGGCCGAGGACCTGGTGGACCCCGATACCGGCGAGCTGATCGCGCGCGCCAACGACGAGCTGACCCCGGAGCGGCTGGAGGCCATCCGCCAGGCCGGCATTCGCAGCTTCCGCGTGCTGTACATCAACGATGTGGATCGCGGTCCATACATCTCGCAGACGCTGGCCATCGATCCCACTTCTACGCCGCTGGAGGCGCAGGTGGAGATCTACCGCATGATGCGTCCCGGGGAGCCGCCCACCAAGGAGGCTGCCGAGACCCTGTTCCAGAATCTGTTCTTCAATCCGGAGCGCTACGACCTGTCGGACGTGGGCCGGATGAAGTTCAACCTGCGCGTGGGCGTGGACACGCCCATGGATACCACGGTCCTCACCAAGGAAGACATCCTGGCCGTGCTGCAGACGCTCATCGACATCCGCAACGGCAAGGGCCAGGTGGACGACATCGACCACCTGGGCAACCGCCGCGTGCGCAGCGTGGGCGAGATGGCGGAAAACCAGTTCCGCGTCGGCCTGGTGCGCGTGGAGCGGGCCGTCAAGGAGCGCCTGTCGGTGGCCGAGAGCGAGGGCCTCATGCCGCAGGAGCTGATCAATGCCAAGCCCGTGGCGGCGGCCATCAAGGAGTTCTTCGGCTCCTCGCAGCTGTCGCAGTTCATGGACCAGAACAACCCGCTGTCCGAGGTGACCCACAAGCGGCGCATATCGGCCCTGGGCCCGGGCGGCCTGACCCGCGAGCGGGCCGGCTTCGAGGTGCGTGACGTGCACCCCACCCACTACGGCCGGGTGTGCCCCATCGAGACCCCGGAAGGTCCCAACATCGGCCTCATCAACTCGCTGGCCGTGTACGCCCGCACCAACGAATACGGCTTCCTGGAGACGCCCTACCGCAAGGTGAAGGACGGCAAGGTCACCGACGAGGTGGTGTACCTGTCGGCCATCGAGGAGGGCAAGTTCGTCATCGCCCAGGCCAATGCCAGCATGGACGGGGACGGCCGGCTGGTGGACGAGCTGGTGTCCTGCCGCCACCAGAACGAATTCACCCTGGCCACACCGGACAAGGTGGAATACATGGACATCTCGCCCCGCCAGATCGTCTCCGTGGCTGCCTCGCTGGTGCCCTTCCTGGAGCACGACGACGCCAACCGCGCCCTCATGGGCTCCAACATGCAGCGCCAGGCCGTGCCCTGCCTGCGTGCCGACAAGCCGCTGGTGGGCACGGGCATGGAGCGCGTGGTGGCGGTGGACTCCGGGGCCACCGTGGTGGCCCGCCGCGGCGGCGTGGTGGACTCCGTGGACGCCTCGCGCATCGTGGTACGCGTCAACGAGGACGAGACCGCCGCCGGCGAGCCCGGGGTGGACATCTACAACCTGCGCAAGTACTCGCGCTCCAACCAGAACACCTGCATCAACCAGCGCCCGCTGGTGAAGATCGGCGACCGCATCGCCCGCGGCGACGTGCTGGCCGACGGCTCCTCCACCGACATGGGCGAGCTGGCCCTGGGGCAGAACATGCTGGTCGCCTTCATGCCCTGGAACGGCTACAACTTCGAGGACTCCATCCTCATCTCCGAGCGCGTGGTGCAGGAGGACCGCTTCACCAGCATCCACATCGAGGAGCTGACCTGCGTGGCGCGCGACACCAAGCTGGGCGCGGAGGAGGTCACGGCCGACATCCCCAACGTGGGCGAGCACCTGCTGGCCAAGCTGGACGACGCCGGCATCGTCTACATCGGCGCCGAGGTCAAGCCGGGCGATATCCTGGTGGGCAAGGTCACGCCCAAGGGCGAGACTCAGCTCACGCCGGAGGAGAAGCTGCTGCGCGCCATCTTCGGCGAGAAGGCCTCGGACGTGAAGGACACCTCGCTGCGCGTGCCGTCCGGCATGGAGGGCACGGTTCTCGACGTGCGCGTCTACACCCGCGACGGGGTGGAAAAGGACAAGCGCGCCCTGCAGATCGAGGAGGCCGAGCTGGAGCGCATCCGTCACGATTTGCGCGACGAGATGCGCATCCACGAGGACGACATCTACCAGCGCGTGGAGAGGCTCATCGTGGGCAAGGTGGCCGAGGGCGGGCCGGGCAATCTGGAGCCGGGCGCCAAGGTGACCAAGACCTACCTCAAGGGCCTGGACCGCAAGCAGTGGTTCGAGATCCGCATGCGCAACGAGGACGTCAACGTCCAGCTGGAACAGCTGGCGGCGCTCATCAGGCAGCACCAGGAGGAGTTCGAGAAGCGCCTCACCGAGGCCAAGAAGAAGCTGGAGTCCGGCGACGACCTGGCGCCGGGCGTGCTGAAGATGATCAAGGTCTACCTGGCCGTGAAGCGCCGCATGCAGCCGGGCGACAAGATGGCCGGCCGGCACGGCAACAAGGGCGTGGTGTCCATGATCGTGCCGGTGGAGGACATGCCCCATCTGGAGGACGGCACGCCGGTGGACATCGTGCTCAACCCGCTGGGCGTGCCCTCGCGCATGAACGTGGGCCAGGTGCTGGAGGTGCACCTGGGCTGGGCCGCCAAGGGGCTGGGCCACCGCATCGCCGAGATGCTGGACGCCCACTGCAAGGTGGAGGAGCTGCGCCAGTTCCTGGAGAAGATCTACAACCACAGCGGCAAGAAGGAGAACCTGGACGGGTTCTCCGACGAGGAGCTGCTGGAGCTGGCCGAGAACCTGCGCGACGGGGTGCCCATGGCCACGCCGGTGTTCGACGGCGCCACGGAAGAGGAGATCAAGGCCATGCTGCGCCTGGCGGGGCTGCCGGAGAGCGGCCAGACCGTGCTCTACGACGGCCGCACCGGCGAGCCCTTCGAGCGTCCGGTCACGGTGGGCTACATGCACATGCTGAAGCTCAACCACCTGGTGGACGACAAGATGCACGCCCGCTCCACCGGCCCCTACAGCCTGGTCACCCAGCAGCCGCTCGGCGGCAAGGCCCAGTTCGGCGGCCAGCGCTTCGGCGAGATGGAGGTGTGGGCGCTGGAGGCTTATGGCGCGGCCTACACCCTGCAGGAGATGCTCACCGTCAAGTCGGACGACGTGCAGGGTCGCAACAAGATGTACAAGAACATCGTGGATGGCGACTACCGCATGGAGGCCGGCATGCCGGAGTCCTTCAACGTGCTGATGAAGGAGATCCGGTCGCTGGCGCTCAACATCGAGCTCGAGCAGGACTGACGGGCACGCATCCCCGGGGTGCGGAAACACAGAGAAGGCGGAATAGACGATGAAAGATTTGCTGAACCTCTACAAGCGTCAACACGAGCAGGAACATTTCGATGCCATCCGCATCGCCTTGGCCTCGCCCGAGACGATCCGGTCCTGGTCCTATGGCGAGGTGAAGAAGCCGGAGACCATCAACTACCGCACCTTCAAGCCGGAGCGGGACGGCCTGTTCTGCGCCAAGATCTTCGGCCCGGTGAAGGACTACGAGTGCCTGTGCGGCAAGTACAAGCGCCTCAAGCACCGCGGCGTGGTGTGCGAGAAGTGCGGCGTGGAGGTCACCCAGACCAAGGTGCGCCGCGAGCGCATGGGTCACATCGAGCTGGCCAGCCCGGTGGCGCACATCTGGTTCCTCAAGTCGCTGCCGTCGCGCATCGGCCTGCTGCTGGACATGACCCTGCGCGACATCGAGCGCGTGCTGTACTTCGAGGCCTTCATCGTCGTCGATCCCGGCCTGACCACGCTGGAGCGCGGCCAGCTGCTGTCCGACGAGGCCTATCTGGAGGCCATCGAGGAGCATGGCGACGAGTTCGAGGCCAAGATGGGCGCCGAGGCCGTGCTGGACATGCTGTCCACCCTGGACCTGCAGTCCGAGCGCGACCGCCTGCGCGCCGAGATGCTGGAGACCAAGTCGGAGACCAAGCTCAAGCGCATCGCCAAGCGCCTCAAGCTGATCGAGTCGTTCATCGAGTCCGGCAACCGCCCCGAGTGGATGATCCTCACCGTGCTGCCGGTGCTGCCGCCCGACCTGCGCCCGCTGGTGCCGCTGGACGGCGGCCGCTTCGCCACCTCCGACCTGAACGACCTGTACCGCCGCGTCATCAACCGCAACAACCGCCTCAAGCGGCTGCTGGAGCTGAACGCGCCGGACATCATCGTGCGCAACGAGAAGCGCATGCTGCAGGAGGCGGTGGACGCGCTGCTGGACAACGGTCGCCGCGGCCGGGCCATCACCGGCACCAACAAGCGCCCGCTCAAGTCCCTGGCCGACATGATCAAGGGCAAGCAGGGGCGCTTCCGCCAGAACCTGCTCGGCAAGCGCGTGGACTACTCGGGCCGCTCGGTGATCGTGGTGGGCCCCACGCTCAAGTTGCACCAGTGCGGCCTGCCCAAGAAGATGGCCCTGGAGCTGTTCAAGCCCTTCATCTTCGGCAAGCTGAACCGCAAGGGCCTGGCCACCACCATCAAGGCGGCCAAGAAGCTGGTGGAGAAGGAAGGCCCCGAGGTGTGGGACATCCTGGAGGAAGTCATCCGCGAGCACCCGGTGCTGCTCAACCGGGCGCCCACCCTGCACCGCCTGGGCATCCAGGGCTTCGAGCCGATCCTGGTGGAGGGCAAGGCCATCCGCCTGCATCCGCTGGTGTGCTCGGCCTTCAACGCCGACTTCGACGGCGATCAGATGGCGGTGCACGTGCCGCTGTCGCTGGAGGCGCAGCTGGAGGCGCGCGCCCTGATGATGTCCTCCAACAACGTGCTCTCGCCGGCCCACGGCGGTCCGGTGATCGTGCCTTCCCAGGACATCGTGCTGGGGCTGTACTACATGACCCGCGAGCGCGTGAACGCCAGGGGCGAGGGCATGGTGTTCGCCGACGTGGACGAGGTGCACCGCGCCTATGACAGCGGCCACGCCGAGCTGCACGCGCGCATCAAGGTGCGCATCACCGAGCAGCTCAAGGACGACAAGGGCCGCCCGGAGACCAGGACCAGCCTGCAGGACACCACCGTGGGCCGCGCCCTGCTGGCGCGCCTGCTGCCGGAGGGCATTCCCTTCTCGGTGGTGAACCGGGTGCTGAACAAGAAGGCCATCGGCCAGCTCATCGACATCTGCTACCGCCAGGTGGGCCTGAAGGCTACCGTGGTGTTCGCCGACCAGCTCATGTACACCGGCTTCAAGTACGCCACCCGCTCCGGGGTGTCCTTCGGTGCCGACGACATGGTGGTGCCGCCCGAGAAGGCCCGCCTGCTGGCCGAGGCGGAGGCCGAGGTGAAGAAGGTGGAGGAGCAGTACAACGCCGGCCTCATCACCCAGGGCGAACGCTACAACAAGGTGGTGGACATCTGGTCGCACGCCAACGACCAGATCGCCAAGGCCATGATGGAGGGCCTGGGCCACGAGACGGTGGTGGACAAGGACGGCAAGGAGGTGCGCCAGCAGTCCTTCAACTCCATCTTCATGATGGCCGATTCCGGGGCGCGGGGCTCCGCCGCCCAGATCCGCCAGCTGGCGGGCATGCGCGGCCTGATGGCCAAGCCGGACGGCTCCATCATCGAGACGCCCATCACCGCCAACTTCCGCGAGGGGCTGAACGTACTGCAGTACTTCATCTCCACCCACGGCGCCCGCAAGGGCCTGGCCGACACGGCGCTCAAGACCGCCAACTCCGGCTACCTGACCCGCCGCCTGGTGGACGTGGCGCAGGACCTGGTGGTCACCGAGGCCGACTGCGGCACCGAGGCGGGCATCACCATGAAGCCCATCATCGAGGGGGGCGACGTGGTGGAGCCGCTCGGCGAGCGGGTGCTGGGCCGCGTGGTGGCGCGCGACGTCATCAAGCCGGGCGGCCGCAAGGTGCTGGTGCCGGCCGGCACGCTGCTGGACGAGCAGTGGGTCGAGCGGCTGGAGGAGATGGGCGTCGACGAGATCGTGGTGCGCTCGCCCATCACCTGCGAAACGCGCTACGGCGTGTGCGCCGCCTGCTACGGGCGTGATCTGGCGCGCGGCTATCTGGTGAACGAGGGCGAGGCGGTGGGTGTCATCGCCGCCCAGTCCATCGGCGAGCCGGGCACGCAGCTCACCATGCGCACCTTCCATATCGGTGGTGCGGCCTCCGGTTCGGCGGCGGTGAGCAGCATCCAGGTCAAGACGCACGGTGTGGTGCGGCTGCACAACATGAAGACCGTCACCAATGCCAATGGGCACCTGGTGGCCGTGTCGCGCTCCGGCGAGTTGTCCATCATGGACGAACATGGCCGCGAGCGGGAGCGCTACAAGATCCCCTATGGGGCCATCATTATCGTCAAGGACGGCGACACCGTGGAGCCGGGCCAGGAGGTGGCCACCTGGGATCCGCACACCCACCCGATCATCACGGAGGTGGCCGGGCGCATCAAGTTCTACGACTTCGTGGAAGGCGTCACGGTCAAGAAGCAGACCGACGAGATCACCGGCCTCACCTCGATCGTGGTCACCGATCCGAAGAGCCGCGGCTCGGCCGGCAAGGACCTGCGGCCCATGGTGAAGCTGGTGGACGAGAACGGCAACGACGTGCACCTGGCGGGGACCGATATCCCGGCCAACTACATCCTGCCGGGCGGGGCCATCGTCAACTTGGAGGACGGCGCCGAAGCGTCGGTGGGCGACGTCATTGCCCGCATCCCCCAGGAGTCGGCCAAGTCGCGGGACATCACCGGGGGTCTGCCGCGCGTGGCTGATCTGTTCGAGGCGCGCAAGCCCAAGGAGGCGGCCATCATGGCTGAGCGCACCGGCACGGTGTCCTTTGGCAAGGAGACCAAGGGCAAGCAGCGTCTGGTCATTACCGGTGACGACGGCGAGAGCTACGAGGAGCTGATCCCCAAGTGGCGGCACGTCAACGTGTTCGAGGGCGAGCACGTGGAGAAGGGCGAGATCATCGCCGACGGTGAGCCCAACCCGCACGACATCCTGCGCCTGCTGGGCATCGAGGCCCTGGCCAACTACCTGGTGCAGGAGATCCAGGACGTGTACCGCTTGCAGGGCGTGAAGATCAACGACAAGCACATCGAAACCATCATCCGCCAGATGCTGCGCAAGGTGGAGATCACCGACCCCGGCGAGACGCCCTTCCTGCGCGGCGAGCAGGTGGAGCGGGCACGCATCCTGGAGGAGAACGAGAAGTGCGAGGCCGCTGGCAAGCTGCCGGCCAAGTACGAGAACGTGCTGCTCGGCATCACCAAGGCCTCGCTGGTGACCGAGTCGTTCATCTCCGCCGCTTCCTTCCAGGAGACCACGCGCGTGCTCACCGAGGCCTCTGTGCGGGGCGCGCGGGACTACCTGCGCGGCCTCAAGGAGAACGTCATCGTGGGCCGTCTCATTCCGGCCGGCACGGGACTCGCCTATCACCGCGAGGAGCGCCGCAAGCGCGCCGGCATCACCTTCGAGGAGGTCGCCGCCATGGCCTCGGAGGCGCCGGCGAGCGGAAGTGCCGAGGCGGTCATCGAGGCCGAAACGGAACAGCCGGCAAGCGAGGAGTAGGCACAAAAGCAGGGGGAAGGCCGGTGTCCGGCAAGGTGTTGGTCTTTGCTTGACACCGGTCACGCCTCTCTCTAGAATTCGCGTCCCCTCGACAGACTGTGGCGTGTGCCGGGTCTGTCGTTTCTGTTTAGGGCAGGAGAAAGATTGGATTTATGGCGACGATCAACCAGTTAGTACGCAAGCCGCGCGTGCGCAAGACGACCAAGACCAATGTCCCCGCGCTGGAGGCCTGTCCCCAGAAGCGCGGCGTGTGCACCCGCGTCTACACCACCACGCCCAAGAAGCCCAACTCCGCCATGCGCAAGGTGGCGCGGGTGCGCCTCACCAACGGCTACGAGGTGACCAGCTACATCGGTGGCGAGGGGCACAACCTGCAGGAGCACTCGGTGGTGCTGATCCGCGGTGGCCGGGTCAAGGACCTGCCCGGCGTGCGCTATCACGTGGTGCGCGGCAGTCTGGATACCCAGGGCGTGCAGAACCGCAGGCAGGCGCGTTCCAAGTACGGTACGAAACGTCCCAAGAGCTGATTGAGAGCCGACCATGTCTAGAAGATCCGAAGCCCCCAAGCGTTCGATCCTGCCCGACCCCAAGTTCGGGAGCGAGGATCTGGCGAAGTTCATCAACATCGTCATGCGCGACGGCAAGAAGTCCGTGGCGGAGAAGATCCTGTACGGCGCCATCGACATCATCGAGAGTCGCCAGCGCGCCAATGGCCTGGATGTGCTGCTCAAGGCCATCGAAAACGTGAGTCCCATGGTGGAGGTGAAGTCCCGCCGCGTGGGTGGCGCCACCTACCAGGTGCCGGTGGAGGTGCGGGCCTCGCGGCAGAAGACGCTGGCCATGCGCTGGATCAAGGAAGCGGCCCGCAGGCGGGGTGAGAAGTCCATGGCCCAGAAGCTGGCCAGTGAACTGATGGACGCCGCCGAGGGTCGGGGTGCGGCCGTCAAGAAGCGGGAAGACACGCACCGCATGGCTGAGGCCAACAAGGCCTTCGCCCATTACCGCTGGTAATTCTTTCAGAAATCGCAAGGAAACTACGTCGTGGCTCGCACTACCCCTATCGAACGCTATCGCAACCTCGGCATCATGGCCCATATCGATGCCGGCAAGACGACCACCACCGAGCGCATCCTGTTCTATACCGGTGTCTCCCACAAGATCGGTGAGGTGCACGACGGCGCCGCGGTGATGGACTGGATGGAGCAGGAGCAGGAGCGGGGTATCACCATCACCTCCGCTGCCACCACCTGCTTCTGGACCGGCATGGACCAGCAGTTTCCGCAGCACCGCATCAATATCATCGACACGCCGGGACACGTGGACTTCACCATCGAGGTGGAGCGTTCGCTGCGCGTGCTGGACGGCGCCTGCGCCGTATTCTGTGCCGTGGGTGGGGTCGAGCCGCAGTCCGAGACCGTCTGGCGCCAGGCCAACAAATATGGCGTGCCGCGCATCGCCTTTGTCAACAAGATGGACCGGGCCGGTGCCAATTTCCTGCGCGTGGTGGACCAGATCCGCGAGCGGCTGGGCGCCAATCCCGTGCCCATCCAGCTGCCCATCGGTGCCGAGGAGAATTTCGAGGGCGTGGTCGACCTGGTACGCATGAAGGCCATCTACTGGAACGAGGCCGACATGGGTACTACCTACGAGGCGCGCGACATCCCCGAGGACATGGCGGAGCTGGCCAACACCTACCGCGAGCAGATGGTGGAGGCCGCTGCCGAGGCCAACGAGGAGCTGATGGACAAGTACCTCGAGGGCGGCGAGCTGAGCGAGGAAGAGATCCTGCGCGGCCTGCGGGAGCGCACCCTGGCCAACGAGATCGTGCCGGCCCTGTGCGGTTCCGCCTTCAAGAACAAGGGCGTGCAGGCCATGCTGGACGCGGTCATCTACCTGCTGCCCTCACCGGTCGATATCCCGGCCATCAAGGGTGTCAACGACCGGGACGAGGAGGAGGAGCGCAAGCCCTCCGACGACGAGCCGTTCGCCGCGCTGGCCTTCAAGATCGCCACCGACCCGTTCGTGGGCACCCTCACCTTCTTCCGGGTGTATTCCGGTGTCATCGCTTCCGGCGACACGGTGTACAATTCGGTCAAGCAGAAAAAGGAGCGTTGCGGCCGGCTGTTGCAGATGCACGCCAACTCGCGCGAGGAGATCAAGGAGGTGCGCGCCGGGGACATCGCCGCCGCGGTGGGTCTGAAGGACGTCACCACCGGCGACACGCTGTGCGATGTCAACAACGTCATTGTGCTGGAGCGCATGGAATTCCCCGAGCCGGTCATCTCGGTGGCGGTGGAGCCCAAGACCAAGGGAGACCAGGAAAAAATGGGGCTTGCCCTGTCCAAGCTGGCGCAGGAGGATCCCTCCTTCCGCGTGCGTACCGATGAGGAGTCGGGGCAGACCATTATCTCCGGCATGGGCGAGCTGCATCTGGAGATCATCGTCGACCGCCTCAAGCGTGAGTTCAAGGTGGAGGCCAACGTGGGCGCGCCACAGGTAGCCTACCGCGAGACCATTCGCAAGACGGTCGAGGCGGAAGGCAAGTTCGTGCGCCAGACCGGTGGTCGTGGCCAGTACGGTCACGTGTGGTTGCGCCTGGAGCCGCTGGAGCAGGGCGGCGGCTACGAGTTTGAGAACGCCATTGTGGGTGGCGTGGTGCCGCGTGAGTACATCCCCGCGGTGGACAAGGGCGTGCAGGAGCAGATGGAGGCTGGCGTCATCGCGGGCTATCCGGTGGTGGACGTGAAGGTCACCCTGTTCGATGGCTCCTACCACGACGTGGACTCGTCGGAGATGGCCTTCAAGATTGCCGGTGCCATGGGTTTCAAGGCGGGCGCCCTGAAGGCCGATCCGGTGCTGCTGGAGCCGATCATGAAAGTGGAGGTGGTCACCCCCGAGGAGTACATGGGGGACGTCATGGGCGACCTGAACCGCCGGCGTGGCATCGTGCAGGGCATGGAGGACGCGCCGTCGGGCAAGATCGTGCGGGCCGAGGTGCCGCTGTCCGAAATGTTCGGCTATGCCACGGACCTGCGGTCGGCCACCCAGGGGCGGGCCACCTACTCCATGGAGTTCGCCAAGTACGCCGAGGCGCCCAACAGCATCGCCGAAGAATTGTTGAAGAAAGCATCCTGATTCTGAACAGAGGTATCGCAAGGTGTCCAAAGAGAAGTTCGAGCGCACGAAGCCGCACGTCAATGTAGGGACGATAGGTCACGTGGATCATGGGAAGACGACGCTGACGGCGGCGTTGACGAAGGTGATGGCCGAGCGCATGGGAGGGGAAGCCAAGGCGTTCGACGAGATCGACAATGCGCCGGAGGAGAAGGCGCGCGGCATCACGATTGCGACCTCGCACGTGGAGTACGAATCGGAGAAGCGGCACTACGCGCACGTGGACTGTCCGGGGCATGCCGACTACGTGAAGAACATGATCACGGGTGCGGCGCAGATGGACGGGGCGATTCTGGTGGTATCGGCGGCGGATGGTCCCATGCCGCAGACGCGGGAGCACATTTTGCTGTCGCGGCAGGTGGGTGTGCCGTACATCATCGTCTTCATGAACAAGGCGGACATGGTGGACGATGAAGAGCTGCTCGAGCTGGTGGAGATGGAGATTCGCGACCTGCTGAGCACCTATGATTTCCCGGGTGACGACACGCCGATCATCATTGGTTCGGCGCTCAAGGCCCTGGAGGGGGACAAGGAATACGAAGAGAAGATTGTCGAGCTGGTGCACGCGATGGACGAATACATTCCCGAGCCGGAGCGTGCCATTGACGGTCCGTTCCTGATGCCGGTGGAAGACGTCTTCTCCATCTCGGGTCGGGGCACTGTGGTGACCGGCCGTATTGAGCGTGGTGTGATCAAGGTGGGCGACGAAGTGGAGATCGTTGGTCTGCGCGAGACGCAGAAGACCACCTGCACGGGTGTGGAGATGTTCCGCAAGCTGCTGGACGAAGGTCGTGCTGGCGACAACGTGGGCGTTCTGCTGCGGGGTACCAAGCGAGACGAGGTTGAGCGTGGGCAGGTGCTGTGCCAGCCGGGCAGCATCACGCCGCACACCCGTTTCGAGGCCGAGGTGTACGTGCTGTCGAAGGAAGAGGGTGGTCGGCACACGCCGTTTTTCAAGGGGTATCGTCCGCAGTTTTACTTTCGGACGACGGACGTGACCGGTGCGGTGGAGCTGCCGGAGGGGGTGGAGATGGTGATGCCTGGCGACAACGTGAAGATGAGCGTGAGCCTGATTGCCCCGATTGCCATGGAGGAGGGTCTGCGCTTTGCGATTCGCGAGGGCGGCCGGACCGTGGGCGCCGGGGTGGTATCCAAGATCATTGAGTAACAGAAGCATATGGCACAGCAAAGCATCAGAATCCGCCTCAAGGCGTTCGATCATCGCCTTATCGACAAGTCGGCGAAGGAGATCGTGGAAACCGCCAAGCGCACCGGCGCGCGCGTCAAGGGCCCCATTCCCCTTCCGACGCGCAAGGAGCGCTTCACGGTGCTGATCTCCCCGCACGTCAACAAGGATGCCCGGGACCAGTACGAGCTGCGTACGCACAAGCGTCTGATGGACATCATCGACCCGACGGACAAGACCGTCGATGCCCTGATGAAACTGGATCTGGCGGCGGGCGTGGACGTGCAAATAAAGCTTAACTAAGCGAAACGCTTCTGGCATACTGTGCGCCCTTTCGCGGCCCAGGCTCTTTTTGGTCTGGGCCGCGAAGTTAGTGAACAAGGTAAAAGAGCTGGACGGACGCCGTTTTTCGGCCTGGCTCAGGTGATTGAGGTTGTACCAAATGGCAATAGGACTCGTCGGTAAGAAGCTCGGCATGACCCGGGTGTTCACGGAGGATGGCGCCTCCGTGCCCGTCTCCGTCGTGCAGGTCGAGCCCAACCGGGTAACCCAGATCAAGACCGAGGCGGTGGATGCCTACAACGCCATTCAGGTCACGACTGGCAGCCGCAAGGCCTCGCGTGTCACCAAGCCGCTGGCGGGTCACTTTGCCAAGGCCAATGTGGCGCCGGGGCGCGGTCTGTGGGAGTTCCGCGTCGATTCCACCGACGGGTACGAGCTGGGTCAGGAGCTGGGCGTGGACCTGTTCAGCGAGGGGCAGGTGGTGGATGTGACCGGCATCAGCAAGGGCAAGGGCTTTGCCGGCACCATCAAGCGCCACAACTTCGCCGGCAAGGACGCCACGCACGGCAACTCCATCAACCACCGCACGCCGGGCTCCATCGGCCAATGTCAGACGCCCGGGCGCGTGTTCAAGGGCAAGAAGATGTCCGGCCACATGGGCGCCGAGCGGGTGACTACCCAGAACCTGCGCATTGTCAAGGTGGACGCGGAGCGCGGGCTGCTGTTGATCAAGGGCGCCATCCCCGGTGCGCGGGGTGGTGACGTCATCGTTCGTCCGGCAGTGAAGTCGAGGGCCAGCTAGTGGATATCCAGGTAATTGGCGGCGCCACGTTGAGCGCGTCGGATCAGGTGTTTGACAAGCCCTTCAACGAAGCGCTGGTGCATCAGGCCGTGGTGGCCTACATGGCCGGCGCGCGTGCCGGCACCAAGGCGCAGAAGAGTCGTTCCGAGGTGCGCGGCGGCGGCAAGAAGCCGTGGCGGCAGAAAGGGACGGGCCGTGCCCGCGCCGGCACCATCCGCAGCCCGCTGTGGCGCAAGGGCGGTGTGACCTTTGCGGCCAAGCCACGCAACCATGCGCAGAAGTTGAACAAGAAGATGTACCGGGGCGCGCTGGCCTCCATCCTCTCGGAGCTGGTGCGCAACGGCGGCCTGCAGGTGATCGACGCCCTGTCCGTGGCCGCGCCCAAGACCAAGGAGCTGGCAGTTCGCCTCAAGGAACTGGACCTGTCGAGCGTGACCATCGTGGTCGATGTCCTGGACGACAATCTGGTGCTGGCGGCCCGCAATCTGCCGCAGGTGGATGTGCTGGCGGTCAGTGAGCTCAACCCGGTGGCCCTGCTGCGCAACGAGAAGGTGCTGGTCACCGTGCCGGCCATGAAGCAGATCGAGGAGTGGCTGTCATGAATACCGAGCGCATGTACGACGTCCTGCTGTCGCCGCACGTGTCCGAAAAGGCGGCGCTGGTAGGCGACCGCGGCAACCAGTACGTGTTCAAGGTGGCCCGCGACGCCACCAAGCAGGAGATCCGCCAGGCGGTGGAGCAGTTGTTCGGCGTGGAAGTGGAGGCCGTGCGCGTGGTGAACATCAAGGGCAAGGTCAAGCGCTTCGGGCAGCGGCTCGGCAAGCGCAATGGCCTGCGCAAGGCCTATGTGCGCCTGAAGGAAGGCCAGGAAATCGACCTGGTCGGCAACGTTTGAGGTCGACGAGAACCATGGCAACCAAGAAATCCAAACCCACCTCGCCCGGGCGCCGTTTCCGGGTCGTGGTCGAGGCGCCCCACCTGCACAAGGGCGGGCCCTACGAGCCGCTGGTCGAGAAGAAGACCAAGACCGGCGGGCGCAACAACGCCGGTCGCATCTCCGTGCGCCACCACGGCGGTGGGCACAAGCAGCGCTACCGGGTCATCGACTTCAAGCGCACCAAGGACGGCGTGCCGGCCCGGGTGGAGCGCATCGAGTACGATCCCAATCGCAGCGCGCACATCGCCCTGCTGCTGTACCGCGATGGCGAGCGCCGCTACATCATCGCGCCGGACAAGATCGCCGTGGGCGACGAGATCGTCTCCGGCGTGAACGCGCCCATCAAGCCGGGCAACGCCATGCCGCTGCGCTCCATTCCGGTGGGCACGGTGGTGCACTGCGTGGAAATGAAGCCGGGCAAGGGCGCCCAGCTGGCGCGCAGCGCCGGCACCTCCGCGCAGCTGGTGGCCCGGGAGGGAGCCTATGCCACGCTGCGCCTGCGCTCCGGCGAGATGCGCAAGGTGCCGGCCGAGTGCCGCGCCACCATCGGCGTGGTCTCCAATGGCGAGCACAATCTGGAGAAGCTCGGCAAGGCGGGCGCCAGACGCTGGCGTGGCGTGCGCCCCACCGTCCGCGGGGTGGCCATGAACCCGGTCGATCACCCGCACGGCGGCGGCGAGGGCCGCACCTCCGGCGGGCGTCACCCGGTGTCACCCTGGGGTATGCCCACCAAGGGTTTCAAGACGCGCAAGAACAAGCGCACGGACCATCTCATCGTGCGCCGGCGCAAGAAGTGATTAAACGAGGAATGTCATGCCACGTTCACTGATCAAAGGGCCATTCGTCGATCATCACCTGATGGCGAAGGTCATGACTGCGGTAAAGAACAACGACAAGCGTCCCATCAAGACCTGGTCGCGCCGCTCCATGATCACGCCCGAAATGGTGGGCCTGACCATCGCCGTGCACAACGGGCGTCAGCACGTGCCCGTGCTCATCAATGAGAACATGGTGGGGCACAAGCTGGGCGAGTTTGCCCTGACGCGCACGTTCCGTGGTCATGCCGCCGACAAGAAGGCCAAGCGGTAGGAGACGAGATGGAAGTTTCAGCCAAGTTGCGCGGTGCGCGCATCTCTCCCCAGAAGTGTCGCCTGGTGGCGGATCAGATTCGCGGCCTGCCGGTGGAGAAGGCCCTCCAGATATTGGCTTTCAGCCCCAAGAAGGGTGCCCGCATCGTCAAGAAGGTGCTCGAGTCGGCCATTGCCAACGCCGAGCACAACGAGGGCGCGGATGTGGACGAGCTGTATGTGTCCACCATCTATGTGGACCAGGGGCCGGTCTACAAGCGCATCATGCCGCGCGCCAAGGGGCGGGCCAACCGCATTCTGAAGCGGACCAGTCACATCACGGTCTGCGTCAAAGAGCAATAAGGGTCGACGCATGGGACAGAAAGTACATCCGATCGGGTTCCGGCTGGGGGTCTCCACCGACTGGTCCTCCAAGTGGTATGCGGAAAAGGGTCAGTACGCCAAGCTGCTGCTGAACGACATCGAGATTCGCGATTACCTGAAGAAGCGCCTGGCCTCGGCCTCGGTGAGCCGCATCCACATTTCGCGCTCCGCCAACAATGCCCTGATCACCATCAGCACGGCGCGGCCCGGTATCGTCATTGGCAAGAAGGGAGAGGATATCGAGGCCCTGCGCCGTGACGTGGCCCAGCGGATGGGGCTGGCCCTGCAGAACCTGAAGATCAATATCGAGGAGATCCGCAAGCCGGAAATCGAAGCGCAGCTGGTGGCCGAGAGCATCGCCAACCAGCTCGAACGCCGCATCATGTTTCGCCGCGCCATGAAGCGCGCCGTGGGTAATGCCATGCGTCTGGGCGCGCTGGGTATCCGGGTCAACGTGGCCGGGCGCCTGAACGGCGCGGAGATTGCCCGTTCCGAGTGGTATCGGGAAGGCCGGGTGCCGCTGCACACCCTGCGCGCCGACATCGATTATGGCTTTGCCGAGGCCAAGACGACCTACGGCATTATCGGTATCAAGGTGTGGATCTTCAAGGGCGAGGTCTTCGACCTCGAGAGCAAGACGTCCGGCCAGGCCAAGCCTGCGGGCAAGGGCGGCAAGTGAGGAAGCGACATGTTGCAGCCTAAACGAACCAAATTCCGCAAACAGCAGAAGGGCCGTAATCGGGGCCTGGCCCTGCGGGGCAACCGCGTGAGTTTCGGAGAATACGGTCTCAAGGCCCTGGAGCGTGGCCGCATCACGGCGCGTCAGATCGAGGCGGCCCGGCGCGCCATGACCCGTCACGTCAAGCGGCAGGGGAAGATCTGGATTCGCATTTTCCCTGATGTGCCGGTGACCAAGAAACCGCTGGAAGTGCGGATGGGCAAGGGCAAGGGCAACGTGGAGTACTGGGTGTGCAAGGTCCAGCCCGGCCGCGTGCTGTACGAGATGGAGGGGGTCGACGAGGAGACCGCCCGTGAGGCCTTCCGTCTGGCTGCCGCCAAACTGCCCGTGAAGACCACATTCGTAACCAGGCAGGTGATGTGATGAAGGCATCCGAATTGCGCGCCAAGAGCGTCGCCGAATTGCAGGAGGAGCTGATCGCCCTGAAGAAGGAGCAGTTCAACCTGCGCATGCAGCAGGGCGCCGGACAGGGCGTGCGGCCGCACCAGTTCAGCCAGGTACGCCGCAACATTGCCAGGGTGAAGACCATCATCCGTGAGAAAGCGCTTCAGGGTGAGAGCAAATGAGCGAGACGAGCAAGCTGGAAAGAACCATTGTCGGTCGTGTCATCAGTGACAAGATGGACAAGACCGTGACCGTTCTCGTGGAGCGCAAGGTGAAGCACCCGCTGTACGGCAAGTTCATCAAGCGGTCCACCAAGTTCCACGTGCACGACGAGGGCAACGTGGCCAAGGAAGGGGACACGGTGATGATCAAGGCCTGCCGACCCATGTCCAAGACCAAGTGCTGGAGCCTCGTCAAGGTGCTCTGACGTCCGGCTGGCCTGGCGTAGCGAACAAACTGAGTGAGATAGAAGATGATTCAAATGCAAACCATGCTGGACGTGGCCGACAACAGCGGGGCCAAGAAAGTCCAGTGCATCAAGGTGCTGGGTGGCTCGCACAGGCGTTATGCCGGGATCGGTGACATCATCAAGGTGAGCGTGAAAGAGGCCATTCCGCGTGGCAAGGTGAGGAAGGGGGATGTGTACAACGCGGTGGTGGTGCGCACCGCCAAGGGCGTGCGGCGCCCCGATGGCTCGCTGATCCGCTTCGACCGCAATGCCGCGGTGTTGTTGAACAACCAG